>NZ_JBFUHJ010000337.1:0-6030 GCF_056402455.1 Paenibacillus sp. P4_A7
AGGCAGCAAAGCTTGTTCTGCTCCAACTTCCGTTGAATCGGATACGGACTMTAACGATGCAGATATACTTAATTCCAAATCAATCTGCTGCTCCTTGAAGTCAGTAAACTTATCCTCAAACTTCAGCCATTGCTCGACAAAATCATCACTAACCTTTTTAAGCTCGTTCATTTGTTTGATGAACTGTTGTTTCTCTTGCTCGCTTGCACTTTCGTACTGCTCGATGATTTGATCAAGCATTTCGTTCATGGACATAAACATATGCTGGAACATACCGCATCCCGCCTTCGCCAAAGAATTAAGGAGTGTTATGTTCATTTTCTGTTTTAAAGCAGCTTTTCATTCAGCATTCCAGCTGTTACATAACTCAGAGAAAGATAACAATAGTCTTGTCTCTATAGTATAGTTGCGTGAAGCTCTTCCTTCAGCAGCTGGAGTGGCTTATTGTTCTCGTCCAAAATAGTAATGAGTGGCTTATGTTCTCTTGCTTCTGTCTCCGTCATCATCGCATAGGAAATAATGATGACCTGATCGCCAGGCTGCACTTGCCTTGCAGCTGCTCCATTTAGACAGATAACGCCTGAACCGCGTTTTCCGGTAATGACATAGGTTTCAAAGCGCGCGCCATTATTATTATTAACGATTTGCACCTTTTCATTTTCCCATATGTTAGCCGAGTCCATCAAATCTTCATCTATTGTAATGCTACCTACATAATTCAAGTTCGCTTCTGTTACGGTTGCCCGGTGCAGCTTCGACTTCATCATCGTTCTGAACATGCTCTTCCACCTCCATAGAATTCAATAAACAATTATCAATTAATCGTGTAGCTCCGAATTTGACCGCTAAGGCGAGAAGTATTGGCTGCTTGATTGATTTTAATAAAGCTGTCGGCTCAGGAGCATCCAGCCTTGGATAATGAAGCAGTTCTACATAATCGATAACGGCTAAACTTGCTTCGGAGATTTGCTGCTTAACCTTCGCAACCAGCAGCTCTACAGTCATCTCAGAGTCGTTCATCCATTCGCCAGTCAACTGCAGCGACTTCGACAGCACAACGGCTTGTTGCCGCTGCTCAGCGCTTAAGAACACGTTTCTAGAGCTTAAAGCCAAACCGTCAGGCTCGCGAACGATCGGACAAGGTACGATTTCAATTGGATAATTTAAATCATTCACCATTTGTTGAATAACAGCAATTTGCTGAGCATCCTTCATTCCGAAATAGGCGCGTTCCGGTTGAACGAGATGAAATAGCTTGCTAACAACAGTTCCTACACCGTCAAAATGCCCAGGACGTGATGCTCCGCACAGTTTATCTGTAATTTGATTGACAATAACAGTTGTCAAAGGCTTTTCAGGATACATCTCTTGCACGGACGGTATGAATACGAGATCAACTTTGCATTCCGCCGCGAGTGCTAAGTCGCGTTCCTCATTGCGAGGATAGCGATCCAAATCCTCATTCGGTCCAAATTGAAGTGGATTGACAAAAATACTGAGTACAGTCAAATCATCATCGGCTTTCGATATTCGGAGCAAGCTTGCATGCCCTTCATGCAAATAACCCATTGTCGGTACAAAACCGACTCGCTTACCATTACGACGAAGCTCTGACAGCTGCAGCTTTAGCTCTGTTTTCGTGCGGCATATGATCACTTCAGCTGAACCCCCTTATCTGAATGTGATGGCTTGCTGTTGTTGTGTAGCTCTTTTTCGGTTTCCAACTGTGTTGGTTCTTTACCGCCATATAGAGCAGCAACCGATGCAGACTGAGCACCGAATACATGCTCTTCTGCTGGAAAAGCACCTGATTTCACATCATCTACATAGGATTGGATCGCATTTCTAATCGTTGTACCAATATCTGCATAGGTCTTAACCATTTTTTTCTCAAAATAAGGGGAAGCATATTGCAGAATATCGTGATAAACAAGAACCTGCCCATCACAGCCTCGGCCCGCTCCTATACCAATTGTCGGTATTGTTAATGCTTCACTTATTTCTCTTGCAAGCGGCTCAGTTACTAATTCCAGCACAATGCTGAACGCTCCCGCTTCTTCTAATGCTTTCGCATCCTTGATCAGCTGTTCCGCTTCCTTCTCCAGCTTACCTTGCACTTTATAGCCGCCTAATTGATGCACGGATTGCGGTGTCAGCCCGATATGTCCCATCACAGGAATACCAGCTTTAACGAGCGCTGCTACGTCAGATGCTATATCAACGCCGCCCTCAAGCTTCACAGCATGGGCTCCGCCTTCCTGCATAATTTTCGCCGCATTGCGGAGTGTTGACTCTCGTCCGATTCCATAGGTCATAAAGGGCATATCAGCGACAATAAATGTTTGATTAGCCCCTCTGGCCACTGCTCTTGTATGATAAATAATATCGTCGATCGTTACAGGAATGGTCGTATCATAACCAAGCACGACATTCCCTAGTGAGTCGCCGACAAGAATAACGTCAATTCCAGCCTCTTCGGCAAGCTTTGCAGATGGATAGTCATAAGCTGTCACTACGGAAATCGCTTTGCGTTCTTGCTTCATTTTTTTCATATTTGTAATCGTCAGTCGTTTCCTCACCAGCTTCATCTCCATTCAATTATAGGATAAACACAAAAAAACCTTTTAGCCGTTGCTAATAAGGTCCCTAAACTGAAAAGGAAACGATTGCTTGCAGTGCTTCCTTCTGTCTCGGTCCCTACGGCTCAGAGCAGAGTGTGCATTTCCAATCATTAATTCATTGATGTGTTGTTGCATCAGTGCAGCTTCCATAGAATACCGCCTGTTACAACTATTTTATCAAATTTTTTATGATCCGTAAACGGGTTCGAGACTCTTAGATCGGTTCGCCCATTTCCGCAGAAAATATAGACTTTAGTGTGCCGTCTTCAAGTTCGATTCGTATCGCTCCACTTTCATCGAGTCCTATTGGAATGCCAACGATTTCACCTTGAGGCGTAGTGAGACGCGCAAGTTTGCCTAGCGATACCGATAATGCTTCCCATAACGTAATAATCGGACCAAAACCCTGCTCTTCATATAAAAAGTATAACTGCTCCCATTCATGCAGGAAATCTGCGAGCACCTCATGCCGATCTAGCTTTTGTCCGCCAGCTATGCGTAATGAAGTTGCTTTCTCCAGCAGTTCCTCTGTATAATCACTTACTTCCAAATTAACGCTAATCCCAATTCCAGCTATGACATAACGCRAACGCTCATCTTCAGCAGCTGACTCGAGTAATATACCACTAATCTTTTTCCCTGCTATAAGCAAATCGTTAGGCCATTTAATGCCAACAGGCAAATCAGTTTTTCTCCTCAAACTTCTGCAGAGAGCAACTGCTGTAAGTAAAGTAAGCTGGGGAGCAAAATGTATAGGCACCTTCGGTCGTAGCACCATACTCATCCAAATGCCTTTCCCTTGAGGAGAAATCCAGCCGCGCCCCATTCGACCTCGTCCACTTACCTGCTGTTCTGCAATAATAAGCATACCCTCTGCAGCTCCGGCTTCTGCTGCGGCACGTGCGATATTTTGCGTCGACTCAACGGAATCATATAATACAAGATCTTTGCCAAATACGTTAGTCCCCAGAATACTGCTTAACACTTCAGCACTTAGCTTGTCCGGCGCACTAAGAAGCCGATAACCGAGCCGACGTGATGCCTCAAACTGATACCCTGCTGCTTCAAGTTTACGTATTTGCTTCCAAATTGCCGTCCTGCTTACACCCAGCTCTTGACTCATCTTCTCGCCGGATACGTATTCACCCGGATGAAGCTCAAACAGTCGCAGCAATGGTTCATAATTCATATTCAATTAACCTCTTTATCCCATATTACTGCTTGATTCAGCAGATTCAATTGTTCATTCTGTATCTCACCTACTGCAACAGCAAGAAGCAGTCTGCTCAGCAATTCACTTATCCATGGCCCTGCGGCTCTCTGTAAGTGCAGTGCAAGCTGTTTACCATTCACTTTTAACTGTTTCAGCGTAGTTATCGATAGCGATGACATATAGCTCTCTAGCTGCCTTATTACAGATAMTGGTATGTTATCATTTGATGTCGTTAATACGCTTGCTACTTCTAACCATTCGGCTGCAGAACGTTTGCCATAACGGATAATGATTGCTGTCCAGCATTTCTGAAGCTGTTCTTCATGATTTCGTTCGACTTCAACTAGCATTTCCTTTTGTATAGCTATAATTGTTGTGATCGATTTGAACCGATTATTGGAAAATCGCATTAATTGCAGCATCTGCTGTGCATTATCCAATGTCAATTTAGCTATAATCCCAATTGCTGCCCATCGAAGATCCAAACCATTCAAAAGATGCAGCTTTGAAAACAGCGTATTCCAATTCTCATTTCGAACTTGCGAGTCAAATTGCTGAAGCAGATTTGCTACTTCAGCAGGCAACTGCTCCTTCAAATGCAAGAGCAGTCCACTTGCAGTAACATATCGCAGCGCTCGTTGCGGCGAGCTTCCCACCAGCATTTTATCCAGCTCAGCATGCACACGTTCCAATGCTATGTACTTCATAAGAGGCCGATGTCGAAGCAAAGCGCGCCAAGTTTCAGAAGTAGGTGCGAAACCATATACAGCAATGAAACGCACGGCCCGTAGCATACGTAGAGCATCCTCTTGAAACCGTGCGTCGGCATCGCCCACACATCTTATTTTTCTTTTTTGTATATCAAGAAGACCGTTATAAGGATCATGTAGATCTCCTGAAGCAGAAAGCGCCATTGCATTCATTGTAAAGTCTCGACGCAGTAAATCTCCATCAAGATCAGTTATGTACTGTACACTTTCAGGCTTCCGAAAGGCTTCATAAGCCGATTCCTCCCTGAATGTCGTGACCTCATAAGTCATGTCATTTTGCAATACCGTAATTGTCCCGTGCTGCAGACCAGTAGGAATACAGCGTTCAAACAGCTCCAAAACTTGCTCTGGGTGCGCAGAGGTTGCGATGTCAACATCCTTGATAGTAAGGCCTAGAACGGTGTCACGCACCGCACCTCCAACAAACACCGCATCAAAATGATGTTCACGCAAGCGTTGAATGATGGGCAAAGCAGTAATTAACGCTTCCGGCAACGAAAGCCGCATCTTGTACACCGTCCTTCGAAGCACCGATTACCTACTATTCACTGCATACTGCTATCGGCAGATCTGCCTCAATTCCCAGTGTACGATAATAGATTTGTTCATATTGCGTTGTAATAACATCATTACAAAATTCATTTCTAGCTCTAGAAATACATGATTTTCTAAATTGCTCATGCAGCTGTGGATCTTTTAGAAGACGCAGCACGTTTCCAGCCATGCCTTCAACATCTCCAATAGGCGATAAATAGCCCGTTTCGCCATGTGTAATCAACTCAGGAATACCTCCGGCATTTGAACCGATTGTTGGCACACCACATGCCATTGCTTCTAGAGCTACTAGTCCGAAGCTTTCCTTCTCAGATGGGAGAAGCAGTAAGTCCGCAAGTGAAATAATTTGCGCAACATCCTCTTGCTTACCTAAGAAATGTACTCGGTCTTCTAACCCCAGTTGACGTATTTTATATTGAATTTTCGAAAGCTCCGGCCCCTCGCCTACGAGCAGCAGCTTTGACGGAATTTCCTTATACACACGATTAAAAATATCGATAACGTCGCCTACCCGCTTAACCGGACGGAAGTTTGAGATATGCATTAAAATCTTCTCTTCCGGTTTCGCGTAATCAGCTCTTAAGGAAGTTGATTCACGCGGATAATAGACTCGCTTGTCTACAAAGTTATAGGTCAAATCAATTGGCGTCATAATATCGAGTAGTTGTCTTGTTTCATTTATCAAATCTTGAGAGACAGCAGTCACCGCGTCACTTTGATGAATTGCCAATCGAATAAGATCCTTCAACGATTCATCCTGTGCAAGCACAGTAATATCAGTTCCGTGCAAAGTTGTGATCGTCTTCAGACCATCTCCTATCATTTGCTTAGCTAAGTAAGCGCAGACAGCATGAGGCACTGCGTAGTGAAC
>NZ_JBFUHJ010000338.1:0-6019 GCF_056402455.1 Paenibacillus sp. P4_A7
AATCGTGAGAGCATGGTCCATTTTGTCGGTTTTGCATTAATCATGCTGCTTATGCTTGTAGTAACTTATAATGATATTTTACGGTTGGTAAGAGGGGAGTAGTTCGTCGGTCATGGCTAAAGATAAACAGTTTGTTACTGAAATAACGCCGCAAGGCGAGGATTTCTCTAGATGGTATTTAGATGTTATTAAGAAAGCAGAGCTTATGGATTATTCTCCGGTACGAGGTTGTATCATATTCCGGCCGGAGGGCTATGAATTATGGGAAAATATTCAACGTGATTTGGATCGCCGCTTTAAGGAGACAGGTCATCGCAATGCCTATTTCCCTTTGTTTATTCCTGAGAGCTTCTTCCAGAAAGAGAAAGAGCATGTGGAAGGCTTTAATCCAGAATTGCCATGGGTTACAGAGGCAGCTGGAGAGAAGCTGGAAGAACGGCTTGCTATTCGTCCAACCTCCGAAACGATGTTTGGACATATGTATTCGAAATGGATTCAATCCTATCGCGATCTTCCATTGCTGATTAATCAATGGGCAAACGTAGTTCGTTGGGAGAAGCGGACGATGCCGTTCTTGCGGACGAGTGAGTTTTTATGGCAGGAAGGCCATACTGCTCATGAGACGGAAGAGGAAGCACGCCAAGAAACGATGCAAATGCTGGATGTATATACGCAATTTGTAGAAGAGTTTCTTGCTATTCCAGTTATTAAAGGTGAGAAGACGCCTTCTGAGAGATTTGCAGGGGCAGTTGATACGTATTCGATCGAAGCGATGATGAAGGACGGAAAAGCTGTACAAGCTGGAACTTCGCATTATCTTGGAACGAAATTTGCGGTTGCCTTTGATATAAAGTTTCTTGATCGTGAAAATACTTTGCAATTCGCCCACACGACATCTTGGGGTGTGAGTACGCGTCTTATTGGCGCGCTTATTATGGTTCACGGCGATGACCGTGGTCTTGTCCTGCCTCCAAAGGTTGCTCCGACACAGGTTATTATGATTCCAATCGGGCCAGCGAAAATGCGTGAGCAGGTCGTAGGGCGCGTTGATGAGCTGCATGCTGAGCTTAAGAAAGCAGGCGTACGCGTTCGTGTAGATGATCGTGCTGATGTTAGTCCGGGTTGGAAATTCAATGAGTACGAAATGCGCGGCGTTCCGTTGCGCCTAGAGTTAGGTCCTCGTGATATGGAGAACGGACAGGTTGTCCTTGTGTCTCGTGTAACAGGAGAGAAGAGAGTTGTACTACAAGATAATTTGATTGCTGAAGTGGAAAAAATGCTAGCTGAAACTCATGATGCGATGTTCGAGAAAGCGAAGCAATTCCGTATTGATAATTCGTATTCTGTTGAGACACTTGATGAAATGAAAAGTTCTCTTTTGGAAAAACGAGGCTTCGTTGAAGCTGGATGGTGCGGTTCAGCCGCTTGTGAGAAGCAGGTCAAAGAAGAAACGGGCGCTACAAGCCGTAATATACCTTTTGAGCCTTCTGAGCAAAAGAAAAGTTGTCTCGTATGCGGCGATTCTGCCAAGCATACTGTCGTATTTGCACGCGCTTATTAAGAACTGAAGTTGGTTCGGTTCGTATTGTCAGGAGTGGAATCATTTGAGCCAAACTGCAGACAAGCGGCAGCGCTTTGAACTGCTCTTGCAGCAGGCAGAGCTTCCGCAAGAGCTTATTCATTGTTATTTTCAAGATGGTTATATAGAGCAGGTTGTTGTTGGAAAAAGTAACCGGGAATGGACGTTTTGCATCCGCAAAACGTCCTTAGTGCCCTTACAGGCCTATAATGGTCTTTGTCAGGCTGCTAGAATGAAATTCGAGCACATTGCTGATGTTACCTTTCATTTTATGTATGATCCCGTTGTAGAAACAGAATCAATTTTACTGCAATATTGGGGTTTATTTATGGAGTGGGCACAGCAAGAAGTGGCATCTGTAAATGGTTGGCTGCAAAAAGCGTCCATAGCTGTAGAAGGTGACGTTTTAACATTGTCTTTACTTGATAATACTGGTTTAGATGTAGTACGTAAGAAACGTTTGGATGAGTATATTATTCGTTTTTATAGCACTTATTTTCATCGTAATTGTAAAGTGAAAATGATTATAAACGAAGCAAGGCAAGAAATCATGGATGAATACGCGTTGAAAATCGTTCAGGAAGAACGCGAATTTGTACAGGAGCTTATGGCGAGTTCGCAGTCTGAATCTGATTTGGTTGACGAGGGCGAGATTCGTTTGGCTGTCGGTTACGATATTCGCGAAGAACCTGTTCCTCTCATGAACATTCTAGAAGAAGAGAAAAAAATAACGGTCCAAGGGGCCGTATTTGGTCTGGATATGAAAGAGCTTCGCAACGGAAGCACCTTGTTCACTTTTAACGTGACAGACTTCTCGGACTCAATCGCTATGAAGATGTTTGCTAAGACGAAAGACGATGTTAAAATCTTAAGCCAATTAGCGAACGGGAAATGGATCAAAGCTCGAGGGCGGATTGAATATGATCGCTTTATGCAAGAGCCTGAGCTTGTGATGATGCCCAATGATTTGCATGAGGTGAAATCACCTCCGGATCGCAAGGATAAATCAGAAAATAAGCGAGTGGAATTTCATTTACACACGACGATGAGTACAATGGATGCCGTTACACCCATAGATGTATATATCAAGACCGCAGCAAAGTGGGGTCATAAAGCAATTGCCGTAACAGATCACAGTAATGTGCAATGTTATCCTGATGCATTCAAGGCAGGCAAGAAGAACGATATTAAAGTTTTGTTTGGTGTAGAAGCGAATGTAGTGAATGATGCTGTGCCAATGGTATTGGAATCAAGACCTGAGCCGTTAGCTACCGCACAATACATTGTGTTTGATATAGAGACCACCGGTTTATCGGTTATTAACAACAAAATTATAGAGCTTGCTGGCGTAAAAATGCGTGATGGAAAAGAAATTGATCGTTTTTCAACTTTGATCGATCCTCACGAAAAAATCCCCTATCATATCCAACAGTTAACAAACATTAATGACGATATGGTACGAGGTCAACCAGAGCTAGAGCCGAAGCTGCGTGAGTTTATCGAATTTATCGGTGACGATGTGTTAGTTGCCCATAATGCGCGATTCGATATCGGTTTTATACAAGCCAATTGCAAAGCTTTTGGCATGCCTGAAGTTAAAAATCCAGTACTTGATACACTGGAGCTAGCAAGATTTATTTTCCCGTCTCTAAAAAACCATCGATTAAATACGTTGGCAGACAAGTATAAGGTCAGTCTTGAAAATCACCATAGAGCTGTTGATGACTCACTTGCACTTGGCGGTGTTTTGTATGGTCTAATCGCCGATGCAGCGGAACGCAATATTACGGATCTTAATCAGTTAAATGATTATGTCGGTATAGATTTATCAAATTCACGGCCATTCCATTGTGGTGTTTATGCTTTAAACGCTACAGGCAAGAAAAATTTATTCAAGCTTATTTCGATGTCGCACACCGAGCATTTCAAACGTGTTCCGACGATGCCTAAGAGCAAGCTTGTTGCTTTGCGTGAGGGTCTACTTGTTATTTCAGGCTGCGAGAAGGGCGAGTTTTTCGAAACAGTTATGAACAAGTCATATGAGGAAGCGCTAGAGGTTGCTCGTTTCTATGACGTGCTAGAAATTCAACCCATAGATTTTTATATGCATTTGGTGGAAAAAGGTTTTGTAGGCAGTCGTGCAGAGATTGAGCAAGCATTAAGACGAGTTTGTCAAATCGGTGATGAGCTAGGCAAGCCAGTTATTGCAACAGGTAATGTGCATTATTTGAATCCGCGCGACAAAATGTACCGAGATATTACGATTCATGGTATAACGGGCTTTAGTCCATTGAAGAGTATTCGTAAACCAGATGCACATTTCCGTACGACGGATGAGATGCTGGAAGAGTTTTCTTTCTTAGGCGAAGCGAGAGCGCTTGAGGTAGTCGTAACAAACACTTCCGATCTTGCTGATCGGTTCGAACACTACGAGATGTTTCCAACAGGGTTATTCGCTCCAGATATTGAAGGTGCTGACGAAGAAATTCGTAAGACATGTTATGACACAGCTAAGTCCATGTATGGAGAAGAGCTGCCGCAGGTCGTAATAGATAGGCTGGAGAAAGAACTAGTTCCTATTATTAAATTTAAATTTTCAGCGAACTACTTGATTTCAGAGAAGCTAGTAAAAAAATCAAACGCTGACGGTTATCTTGTTGGTTCACGGGGTTCCGTAGGATCTTCAGTGGTAGCAACTTTTCTGGGGATTTCTGAAGTAAATCCATTGCCAGCTCACTACTTGTGTAAGAATACAGATTGCCGACATAGTGAATGGTTTTTGGATGGCAGCGTAATGAGTGGATTTGATTTACCTGATAAGCTGTGTCCGCTTTGCGGTACGCCTATGAAGGGCGAAGGACAGGATATCCCGTTTGAGACGTTCCTTGGTTTCAAAGGCGATAAGGTTCCCGATATCGATCTTAACTTTTCAGGTGAATACCAGCCGGTTGCCCATAACTTTACGAAAGAAATTTTCGGAGAGAAAAATGTATTTAGGGCGGGAACAATTGGTACCATTGCTGAGAAAACGGCCTACGGCTACACGAAGAAATACGAAGAGGAAATGAATAAGAAATGGCGCGGTGCAGAAATCGCGAGATTAGCGAGCGGATGTACAGGCGTTAAGCGGAGTACAGGACAGCATCCGGGTGGAATTGTCGTCGTACCTGAGTATATGGATATCGAGGATATTACGCCAGTTCAGTTCCCAGCGGATGATGTAAATGCGGAATGGAAGACGACCCACTTCGATTATCATGCTTTTGATGAAAACTTGCTAAAGCTTGATATACTCGGTCACGATGATCCAACGATGATGCGTATGCTTCAGGATTTAACCGGTGTGGATCCGTTATCGATCCCGATGAATGATTCGAAGGTCATGAGCATGTTTAACTCGACGAAAGCACTTAATGTGCCAGGTGAACAAATTCGTTCATCTGTTGCAACTTACGGTRTTCCAGAGATGGGAACTAAGTTTGTACGTCAGATGCTCCAAGAAACACAGCCATCATCCTTTGCGGATTTACTGCAAATTTCCGGATTATCTCATGGAACGGGAGTTTGGCTGGGCAATGCCCAAGAGCTTATCAAAAATGGTACATGTAACATTAAGACGGTTATCGGTTGTCGTGATGACATCATGCTTTTCTTAATATACAAGGCAGGCATGGATGCTGGTCTGGCATTTAAAATTACTGAAAGCGTTCGTAAAGGTAAAGGTCTGACGCCGGAGTGGATTGAAGAGATGAAGCGCTGCAAGGTGCCGCAATGGTACATCGATTCTTGCTTGCGTATTGAGTATATGTTTCCTAAAGCGCATGCGGCAGCTTATGTTATATCAGCCGTTCGTACCGCTTTCTTCAAGCTCTACTATCCGATTGAATATTATGCGACTTACTTTACCGTTCGATCCGACGATTTTGATCTAGAGCTGCTATGTCAAGGGTACGATGCTATCCTGCGCAAGCTGATTGAAATTGAAGCGAAAGGTTTTAATGCTCTCCCGAAAGAGAAGGGTATGGTTTCTCAGCTAGAGATGTCGTTAGAGATGACAGCACGCGGATTTTCATTTAAACCGATTGACTTGTATCGTTCTGATGCAACTAAATTTATTGTTGACGGCGACTCCCTCATTCCTCCTTTTGCTGCTGTAGGTGGCATTGGTGATAATGCAGCGCGAAATATTGCGGCTTCTAGAAATGATGGCGAATTTCTTTCAATCGAGGATTTCCAGATGAAATCGAAGGCGACAAAGACGACCGTAGAGGTGCTCAATAATATGGGCTGCTTCCGCGGACTGCCTGAATCAAACCAGCTTTCTTTGTTCTAAACTGGGAGTGAATAGAAAACATTTCTTGTCACTCTAAGGCGGTTATGTTATAATTTTTCTGGCAATGATGATGATAAAGACTTTGATGCAGAAGAGTGGGGAAACCC
>NZ_JBFUHJ010000339.1:0-6018 GCF_056402455.1 Paenibacillus sp. P4_A7
ATGTAAGTCAGTTCTCACAACTAGACAGAACTAAAGAAACAACCGTTTTCGAATATATAGGTGAAGAATTTATTGAGATACAAAATGAAATAAATGCTATTTGCACTGAAATGGAAACATCAACGGAAATTGATTCGTTATTAGAAAAGTATCAATTTGCTTTAGATGCATTTGATTCAATGGATGGGAATGATTTTGAAAGCAACATCAATAAGCAACTAAATCTAGCAAACCTCATGAAGCTAAAAGATCTTAAGGTATCCGACCTGAGTGGTGGGGAATTCAAACTTATTCAAGTGATGAAGGAAATGCTTAGTAGTCCAGACTTAATGATTATGGACGAACCAGATGTATTTTTAGACTTTGAAAACCTAAATGCGCTTAAAAATCTTATTAATTCTCACAAAGGAATGCTACTAGTTGTTACGCACAACAGATATCTATTGAATCATTGTTTCAACAAAATTCTGCACCTTGAAAACATGGAGATCCAAGAGTTTGATGGACGATATATTGATTATAACTTCTCATTACTTCAGACTAAAATTGAGTTACAAGAACTCACAATCGCTGATGATGAAGAAATTGAGAGAAACGAGAGCTTAATCGATAATCTTAGAAATATCGCAACTTATAATCCAGAAGCATCTAGAGGGAAAGCGCTAAAAGCTAGAGTTAAATTTCAAGAAAGATTGGTAGCACGTAGAATTAAAGCGCCATTCGTAGATATTAAGCAACCGAATATCAGTTTAGATATTGATAATGAAATGGAAGACACCACTGTTATAAATGTCAATAATTATAGTGTTGCCTTTGATGAGTTGCTTCTAGAAAATGTTAACTTTGAGATAAAATCTACGGATAAAGTAGCCCTTATCGGTTCAAACGGTACCGGGAAAACGACTTTACTCCGAGAAATATTTAAAAATAATCATGATTCAATTGAAATAAATGCTGATGTTAAAGTAGCTTATTTATCTCAGCTTCAAGGCGAAATGMTAAAGGATTCTAATACAATACTAGAAGAATTCATCGATGCTGGGTTTAAAACTTATGAAGAGGTTAGATCATATATTTCAAACTATGGCTTTGAAGGAGAAATCGTTAATCAAAAGATAGAATCTTTATCTGGTGGAGAAAAAAATATGCTTCAATTGGCTAAAGTTTCTGCCAGTAAAGCAAGCGTATTGCTTCTTGATGAACCGACAAGTCATTTAGACACCTATACACAAATAGCACTGGAGAAAGCCATTGAAGACTATAAAGGTGCGATTCTCATGATTTCTCATGATTTCTATTCTGTGGTAAATGGTATGGATTATGTTTTAATCATTGACGATAAGACGATTAGAAAAATGACTATACGAAAATTTAGAAAGATGATTTATGCTAGTCATTTTGATAGAGACTATTTAGAAACGGAACAAAAGAAAAAATCAGTAGAAATGAAAATAGAATTGGCTTTAAAAGATACTGATTTTGAACTTGCAAAAGTATTGCTTGATGAGCTAGAAGAGCTGATTAAACTGCTTTAAATCATAACCCTCTGATTGAAATGATTACAAATCAGGAGGTGCCTTTTATGAAGCTACCAGATGACAAAAAACTAGAAGTTATTGATTTTGTTGAGTTTTTAAAAAGCCATACTAACAATGACTTAGAATCATTAATGGATGAGATTATTATTGAAAATCATGAGGCATTAAAGGATCTAGCCGAGYGAAGAATCAAAATAATCATTCCAAACAAAAATCACCGCTTAATTGAAGCGGTGATTTTTGTTTGGCACGTCATTAAATAGGAGTGAAAAGAAGAAGTTATAAAAAAATTAATAAAAACGAAAGAAATTGGAAATCATATGTCGGGTGACAAGAACATAGTATCATTAAATGCCGCATTTATTGCGGCATTTTGTTTTTATGATATCAAGTTCTTGTCAAAACACAATGACAAGAATCTGATATCATTCCCGACTGATGACAAGAACTTTGTTACATTCCCGATATGCTCTCATTGACGGCAGCTGGCAAAAAGCAGGCTGAAAAGATTTCAATACTCTCCGGCTATTTGCTCCCAATTAGCTCAAGATCCTAGAAAATTGAATGTAAGCGACGTAATACGGAACTCGATTAACTCTGATAACCCAAGATCATCTGTAACTATCTATATCATAATTTCATTAATATATTCAAAACTATGTGACTTCTCTGATTGGAGTGAGTAATCTACCTAAATGCCGAGAGAATGGATAGATGAGGTTTATCCAAAAAATGAAACTGCGCAAACATTTTAGACAACTTAGTCAGGAATAGCGCCACATTTGGAAATTTGTTATATAATATTATTAAATTTTAACAGTATAGGATAGGGAAGGAGCTCTTGAAATGGAGGCATCGTGGTTACTTACCGATGAAATTGCAATTGAAGATGAACGAATTCATTTATCGAATTCTGGCCTTCTCTGGACAGATATTAAGAAAACACTGAGGTTAAAGTATGGAGAGAGTTCAAGAAAGGGATTATTCCGCTGTAGGTGCTGCAACGCCGTGACCCATATGGTACTAATTAACGAAAAAGCATGCCATTTTAAACATGAAAATAATGAAGACTGCGCGGGCTCCCGGAATTATAAACGATATAATTCTGGAACAAGCTCCCACGAAAATCATAAACATAGGATAGGTAAATCCATTATTAAAGACCAATTACAGTCAAGCTTATCGAGGGTTGGAGCAACTGTTATTGACGGATACCTACATAATGAAGATTTGAATTTCGTACCCGACATTATTGCGAGGTGGCCCTCTGGAGACACTTGGACTTTTGATTACGTTACAGGAACTAAAAGTACCAGTTATCAACGTTATCTCATGAATAAACAAGAAACCTACCGTTCAAAGAACTTCAAGAGCTATTTTTATTTTGACCATAGCCAGTTTACATATAAAGAAGACCAACAAGCTATAGCGTTAAGTGCCGGCGAAAAAGGTTCACTCTCCTTTATAGAAGAAGATAAGCTTTGGAATGGGTTACTCGAGGATCTAGCAGAAGCTTATGGGGAGTTATCACTTGCCCCATACTTTGAGCTTGCGCTAACAAACATGAAGGTTCAACGGCTTTTATACGTAACCGACGATATAGATGCTATTTTATACAAAATAACACAGCTGCAGCTTCGGCCAGTGGTTAAACGCCTGCGGGAAATACCAGATAGATGGTATATGATTATAGGAAAACCAAATCAAATACCGCTTAATGATTTGTTCACCTATAATAAAGAAACTAAAGTGTTTGGGTGGGAAATGATGGACGTGGAGACTGACGAATTAGAAGAATTCGCTAAGCTAATTGAATCACGAAATCAGACTTTGTTAAACAAAGATGCAATACTACGTGAAGTCGAAGCTTTTCAAATATCTGAAGACCTTCATTCTTACATAAAGGCGAACCATAAGCCGAAACAGGAAAGCAGAAAGGAGATGCAAGCTTCATATCCTGCAACAGTAAATACACTGCAGAAGGAAGATCAGCTGACATATTACATTAATGTTCTGGAGAAAATGCGTAATTCTATGCTATTACAATCAGCTCCAGGTTTTATCGAAAGAATAAAAGAATGCGAGGAAGATATTCACATTTATAACGAATCGGGTGAACTTTCCAAAAGAATTCATACGATTATCCGAATGATGGAAAACGCAATGCAAAATATTGCGGCACCTTCATCGTAATCTTGAAGCACATTGATTGAAATTAAGAACGGGGCACTGATTCGTAACGGTGTAAAAGTATCAGAGACTTACTTAAACGAGACAATTCGGTAATTCGGTATGAGTTTGGTCCGATTACTGTCCCCGAAAACAAATACTTTTTTTAGGCGACAACCGTAATGAAAGTTTCGATTCTCATTCGTGGACTACCTCTTTCGTGGATAAAGAAAGGTTGATAGGGAAAATACAATGGAATTGAATGTAAAACTTATTTAATTGGAGGGCATTCGAAATAACGCTTGCGAATTATTTTAGAAATTCACTTATTTTTAGATAACAAGGTGGAAAATTTTGAAGGGGACGGTTTCTTTGAATATATTTAGACAGTTACGGATATGGAGTAATGAAGATYGTCCGTGTGGGAGTGGCAAAAAACACGGTTCCTGTTGTAAAAACAAGAAGATTGTTCCTTCACAATTATCTCAGAAACCGCCAGAAGTTCAAGTCATGGAAATGATGAGAAAATCAATGAAAAAATGTTGTATGCATCCTGATCAGGGGCATTGCAAAGGGAAAATCAAAGGTGCACACGCTTTACAGAACAATAAAATTATATCATTACTTGCGGGCGACGAAAGACATGTTTATATGTTAGATTCCAAAAGGAAGCCGCTGTTAATTACAATGAATAATGGGAAGTCAGAATTAATTGTTGAGGTAAGTAGAACAAGTGCAAATGATGCCACCACAGAAACTTGTTTTTGTGATCTACATGATAATATCGTTTTCGCAGTCATTGAAAAAGGCGCGCCAGATTTTGAAGAAACGAATGAGGAAATGAAGTTCGTATATGCCTATAAAGCCTTTATTTTTGAGTATTATAAGCAGCGTATGGCGATGGATATTTTTAAGTCGAGTTTTGTGAAAAAACCTGCTGCATTTACTACTCCTACGATGGTGTCTTTTTATCGAGGACTACAAATGAAAATGAGAGAATTCGAACCTGTCAAAGTCCATCTCGATGGACAAATATTATCGAAATCGCACAGAGGTATCGAAACCTGCGTTATTAGGATACCTGAACAGATTAAATTTGCAGTTTACGCTTATGTAGCTCCTGATTATGATCTAGATGGTAAAAAAATCAAACACACCGTTAAGGGAATTATGCACCGGCTTGCTGTGACTGTTTTACCAGAAATAAATCAATCATACATTTTATTAAGTTGCTTAGAAGGCGAAAGGCATATATATGAAACGCTATTCCGTCAATTGAAAAATTCTTCAATTGATAGAGTAAAGTTTTATATGTCAATGATTTTGCCACTATATTCAGAGAACATGGTTCTGAGTGCGGACTTATGGACTGCTTGGAACGATGAAACTAAGATGGCGTATACGTTCTATGCAAACTTAAAAGGACCGGATTTCTTCACGTATAACAAAGTTATTGGGATGGTACTCCGAAATGCAACTCGTAGAAGTGCGGAAGTTGACTATAGCAAACGGTTAAAAATAGATTTATTTCCGATTTGAAATATTTTTCAAAGATATTCCTACAAACACAGAAAGCCGATTGTCTGAACTTGAACGTTCATAGAAAAGTGCACAATAGAAAGAGTGTCGGATGACAAGAATATGAGCCGATTAATTACCGCGTATATCGCGGTTTTTTTGTTTTATCGGTACATATTCTTGGCAATGTGCAATGTCAAGAATATGTACCGAATGCCGAAAWAGGCCAAGAATGTATACCGATTRCCGATRAGCTATTTATATATAAAATAGATGAAAACATAAAACTGAGTTGCTCCATAAATTATTACGTAAAAAGGTTGCTCTACCTAGTACGTTTTACGACTTATCATTATATATTATCCTCGATCAGAAAACTAATAAAATAAAGGAAGCCGTCGTACTTTGACGAATAATATAGGAAAAGTGACTTAACAGTAACGGTTGATCATTCCAATTTTCGATTGGCTAGCAGAAGATAAATCAGGGCTGCGCTATTATTCTTTCGAGGAGGAAGAGGTACGATTACGTGACCTATCCAGGAATAAAACAATATTCTGTCCCGATTGCCAGGAACAGGTTATATATCGTGCCGGTACAAAAAAACCACATTTTGCACACCGCCGTGAATGTACAAATCCTAACTTCTATTCTACAATAAGGGGTTTTTAACTTGAGTACGATAAATATATTACACTTATCTGATCTCCACTTCAGCATGGAGTCAAAGGATCCGACGCCAGCTGCTCATCGAAAAAATGCTTTGGATGGCATTTTACAGACTCTTAGTGGG
>NZ_JBFUHJ010000340.1:0-6000 GCF_056402455.1 Paenibacillus sp. P4_A7
CCGTAATAATGATTGTATCGCTATTATTAGCTCATTGTCTCAAATCGTTATTATTTGGATGTTTAATAACGCTTGAGCCCAATTATTTGATTACTTCTTTTATATGAAGCTGTGGCTCGACAGTTAGATTAACGATCGTCCCATTAATGGATACCCATGGTCTTGTCGGGTGGGCCCGGTCGGAGAATATTATTTCTCCGATTCGGTCGTCGCTAAGTTTAACTACATTACCGTTTTGGAATTGAGTTGCCTTCTCTACAAACGTTTGAACGTAGCCTGGATCTAGCTTACCAAATGCTTCGCTCTTGATTTGTTCCAATACGAGATAAGGTGATGTTGCATTACGATAGGTTTTATTCAGTGTCATTGCATGGAAAATATCAGCAATAGCAACGATTTTGGCATATGGATGTATTTTAGATGCGTCTATGCCAAGCGGATAACCCGTTCCGTCAACCTTCTCATGATGCTGAAGCGCGGCCATCTTAACACCATCGTTAAGAGCTGCTACATTTTTGAGTACTTGATATCCAAGAACCGTATGCCGCTTCATTTCTTCCTTCTCATCGACTGTTAACGTATTTGGCTTCGTTAAAATAGCTTTGTCGATGCGAATGTTCCCRATATCATGCAATAAACCGGCAAGAGCAATTTGCATCCATTCCTTTTGAGGGAAACCAGTCCACTGCGCTATCATATAAGAAGTTAATGCAGACGTTACACTGTTGTGCAGTAAGTAATCGCGTTTATTGAACTGACGAGGAGTAAACGTCAATAAGTTATAGCTCTTACTTTGAAGCAATAGCTTCTCAAGCTGCTTTCTTATATCCATAATAGGTATCCCATGCCCTGTTACGAAAGAATTAAATACCTTCCGCAGCACCTCTAACATCTTTTCATATTCATCCTGAAGGATGGAAGGAAGGGCAGGCATACTCGGCTCCACGACTGGTTCCGTTTCATCTCTTCCCATGATCCCGAAACTGTTCGTATCAATAACGACACTTGAGATTAGGAATGCCTGTAAAATATCTAATTCTCTTGAAGTTATTACTTTACCCTTTTGGAATAAGACACTGCCAAGTGAGGTGAGGACATCTTCTCCGATCTTGTCACCTGGCTTTAGTTGTGTTAATGCTACGACTGTCATGAGTGTCCCCTCGCTCTGCATCTAGTTGACTGCTACATGAGTAGTTGAATATTTATTCTATGACCGTTCCACTATTGTCTTGGTCTTCGCCTTCTTCTAACTCTTCACTTTCTTCACTGCGCGCTACTCGTGTAACCGTAGCTACTGTATCATCATCGCGCGTATTGATGAGCTTGACGCCTTGCGTATTACGACCCATTGTCGATATACCTTCCATACTTTGACGGATCAGAGTACCTAAAGAAGTAATGATCATAAGATCCTCGTCATTTTCAACAACGCTTAGTGATACGATAGGACCGTTTTTCTCCGTAACATTTAAGGTTTTAATCCCTTTACCGCCACGATTCTGAATTCRATATTCACTTACTGGAGTTCGCTTGCCATAACCCTTGGAAGTTACAATTAGAACATCCTTTTCCGGTACGACAACATCCATATCGATTACAGTGTCTTCATCGTCAAGTTGAATACCCTTAACCCCAGTTGCTGAACGTCCCATAGAACGAACATCCTGCTCAGAGAATCGAATCGACATTCCTTCGGCTGTTCCCATAATAATTTCTTGGTTACCGTCGGTCAGTTTTACACGAATTAAATCATCATCCTCGCGCAGCGAGATTGCGATCAATCCAACTTTACGAATATTAATATAATCATCAAGCGGAGTTTTCTTCACTACCCCTTGTCTTGTACCAAAGAACAAGTAATGCTCAGAATCGAATTCCTGAACCGGAATAACCGCATTAATCGTTTCACCTTGTTCAATCTGAATCAGGTTAATGATAGGTGTTCCACGTGCAGTACGGCTTAAGTCTGGAATCTCATAAGCCTTGAGCTTATAAACCTTCCCTTTGTTCGTAAAGAACAGCAAGTAATGATGCGTATTGGAAACGAATAGATGCTCAACAAAATCATGCTCCTTCGTATCCATACCGATTACACCTTTACCGCCGCGCTTCTGACTTCGATAAGTAGAAACTGGTAGACGTTTGATATATCCCGTATGTGTTATCGAGATAATAACATCTTCACGAGGGATTAGATCCTCATCCAAAATCTCTTCATCACTAGCCATAAGCTCCGTACGACGCTCATCGCCAAATCTTTCCTTCACGTCATTAAGTTCGGTTGCAATAATATCAAGCACAAGCTGCTCGTCCGCAAGAATCGCTTTAAATTCAGCTATTTTACGCATAAGCTCTTCATATTCTGCTTCGATCTTGTCTCTTTCTAATCCTGTAAGACGTTGCAGACGCATATCTAGAATCGCCTGTGCCTGTTCATGACTGAGAGAGAATCTTGAAATTAATCCTTCGCGAGCTATATCAGCCGTTTGTGACGCTCGAATTAATTTAATAACTTCATCGAGGTGGTCAAGCGCAATACGCAATCCCTCTAAAATATGAGCACGAGCTTCTGCTTTCTTGAGCTCAAATTCTGTACGACGACGAATAACCACAATTTGATGCTGCAAATAATGATACAGCATATCGCGCAAGTTAAGAGTTTTTGGCTCACCATTAACTAGTGCTAGCATATTAATACCAAAGTTCGATTGCATTTGCGTTTGTTTGTATAAATTGTTCAGTACGACGCTTGGATTTACATCGCGACGAAGCTCTATTACAACTCGCATACCGGTACGATCTGATTCATCACGCAAATCGGTTATGCCTTCTATTTTTTTCTCGCGAACAAGCTCAGCTATTTTCTCAACTAGACGTGCCTTAATAACTTGATAAGGCAATTCGTGTACAATAATGCGGGCTTTACCGTTGTTTTCTTCTATTGTTGCCCGAGCGCGCATAGTTACGGAACCACGGCCAGTCAAATAGGCATTGCGAATACCTTGACGACCCATTACAAAACCAGCTGTCGGGAAATCGGGGCCTTTGATAAATTCCATTAGCTCGAGTGGTGTAATATCTGGATTACGAATTAATGCTAATGCTCCATCTATAACTTCGTTTAAGTTATGTGGCGGAATATTTGTAGCCATACCAACAGCAATACCTGTTACACCGTTTACGAGCAGGTTCGGAAAACGAGCAGGCAATACAACCGGCTCTTTCTCTTCACCGTCATAGTTTGGTATAAAATCAATTGTATCTTTGTTTATATCGCGTAACAATTCCATACCAATCTTCGATATACGGGCTTCCGTATAACGCATCGCGGCCGCCATGTCTCCGTCAATGGAACCAAAGTTACCATGTCCATCTACGAGCATATAACGCAAGGAGAAGTCTTGTGCCATCCTTACCATTGATTCATAAACTGCTGAATCACCGTGTGGATGATACTTACCAATAACTTCGCCTACGATTCTCGCTGATTTCTTATGAGGCTTGTCTGGTGACATACCTAGCTCTGACATCGCATACAAAATACGAYGATGCACCGGCTTCAATCCATCCCTTACATCGGGCAGAGCACGACTTACGATAATGCTCATTGCGTAATCCATAAATGAAATACGCATCTCCGTTCCGATATCCCGATCCTTTATGGATACACGTTGTTCTTCCGTCATGATTTACCTCCCTGACGTTATCTATCGCCACACCTGAATTACTATTGCCATTATATTACTTCCACAAACAAAGAGCATATAAACCCTCTGGCTCAAGCTTTTATGGTTTCCATGTTTATCTCGTATGAGATCACCAAAAATAGGTGAATTACGTCTCTCAAACACGGAAATTTGCCATAAAATGAACAGATACAACTTTTATTATACCACTCAAACGAAAGTCTGTCTCCTGCTTGAGTAGATAGATATCATTATCCATGTTCCATTAGGAAGGGAGTTTCATTAATGACTATACAGCGTGTTATGAGCAAATGGACGAAAACGAAGCTACTGCTGAAATCGGAAAATTTACGTCAATTTATTCCTTCGACGAAGCTGTTTAGCCATACCTCAGTGTTATCTATGCTGAATGAGTATGGCATGGTATATATCAAGCCAATTAATGGAACGGGCGGAAAAGGCGTGCTTCGCGTGGAAAGAACCAATACTCCTTATTCCGGGTATCTCTGCCAATTAGAAACAACGATACGATTCTTTCCTACCTATGATCAGCTCTATCGAAGCCTTATACGACAAAATAATAAACGGCGCTGCATTGTTCAAAAGGGGATTCATCTACTTCGCCATCAAAACCGTCGTTTTGATATACGGCTAATGCTTCAAAAAAATTTGCAAAATGAATGGGAAGTTACCGGAATTATAGGGCGACTGGCACATCCCTCAAAAATCGTAACCAACTATCATAGCGGCGGAACCCCTTTGCCCTTTGAACTTCTAATGTCGGATCACCTGTCACCGTCCCGGCTTATCACATTAAAAAACCGTTTACGAAAAATCGGCCTTCTCGTTGCCTCTCAATTGCAAGGTACGTACCCGAATCTCAAAGAGCTAGGGGTAGATTTTGCATTAGACAATAAGCTGCACCCCTGGATATTAGAAGTCAATTCAGCTCCCGACCCCTACATCTTCCGACATCTCCCTAACAAGAAAATTTTCAAAAGGATTTACAGGTATGCAGCAGCATATGGGAAATTCAAACACAAACGACGAAAGCTACGCAAACACAAATCCAAAAGCGCATGACTGTCAGCTCTAGTTAAGCTTCATTAGCATGAAGGATAACTGACTTCCTTGATCAAAAAAAGCCGTCCACAAAGGACGGCTTACTTGATTCATTATTCTATGCAATTAAACATCCAGGTTCGTTACATATCTCGAATACTTCTGAATGAATTCACGGCGCGGTTCAACATTATCGCCCATCAGTGTATCGAATATGACATCTGCTTCAATGGCATCATCAATTGTTACCTGAAGCATAGTACGGCTTTCAGGATCCATTGTTGTTTCCCAAAGCTGAACAGCGTTCATCTCTCCAAGTCCTTTGTAACGCTGAACATTGACCTTCACGCCTTCGCCGAATTCTGCGATAATCGCATCTCGTTCCTTCTCCGTTTGTGCGTAACGAATGACTTTGTTGCGCTCAATTTTGAAGAGTGGCGGTTGTGCAATGTAAATATAGCCTGCTTCGATGATTTGACGCATATATCGATAGAAAAATGTCAGCATTAGTGTACGTATATGTGCACCATCGACATCGGCATCTGTCATAATGATAATTTTGTGGTAGCGTGCTTTAGCTAGATCAAAGTCATCACTTATTCCCGTTCCAAGTGCTGTAATAATCGCCCGAATCTCAGCATTTCCAAGTATCCGATCCAAACGCGCTTTCTCAACGTTCAGAATCTTACCACGTAATGGTAAAATAGCTTGGAAGTGACGATCGCGTCCTTGCTTGGCCGAGCCGCCTRCGGAGTCTCCTTCAACGATGTACAATTCGCTAATTGAAGCGTCCTTGGATGAGCAGTCAGCAAGTTTACCTGGCAGCGATCCAACCTCTAGTGCACTCTTACGACGAGTAAGTTCACGCGCTTTGCGTGCAGCYTCACGAGCTCTAGCTGCTTGCAAGCCTTTTTCAATAATTTTACGTGATACCGCTGGATTTTCATTCAGAAATTCAGTCAGCTTCTCCGCAAAAAATGACTCAACAATACCCCGAACCTCACTATTTCCAAGCTTTGTCTTTGTCTGGCCTTCGAATTGCGGCTCCGGAATTTTAACGGAAATGATAGCCGTCAGTCCTTCACGCACATCGTCGCCGGAGAAGTTGGAGTCATTATCTTTAATCATGTTCATCTTGCGAGCGTATTCGTTAATGATTCTTGTCAATCCGCTCTTGAACCCTGATTCATGAGTACCGCCTTCATGAGTATTTATGTTATTCGCGAACGAATAAATATGCTCTGTGTAGCTA
>NZ_JBFUHJ010000341.1:0-5998 GCF_056402455.1 Paenibacillus sp. P4_A7
GCCTAACCATGGTTGAACAAGTAGGGGGGATGAACAGAATAGCACTCGGGATCTAAGTCCCACGGGCAGGTACGTTCTATCCCCGGCTACCGTTATCTTACGACCACACAAAAATGAGGTCCACCAGAAAGATCTGGTGACCTCATAATACGAACGGGCAGGTTAGTGCAACATTCGTTTATAATTTAGCGTCCTAATTTATGGGATATTTACGAAGGAGGGAAATGATTGAGAAATGTTATGATGATTCTATTGTTAATGTGTTTCATAACAACAGGGTGCACGAAAGGTGCAAGCACGAATGATGAAATACTAATAACGGCAGAAGAGATTGAAGATGCATTTGAGAGGTACAATATTCCGTTAACTATGCCAAATGGATTAAGTCCAGAAAATGTATTTTTAAGGACTTTGAATGGTGTCAAACCCGAGGCTTATACAATTAATGAAAATCAATTAATCAGCTTTTATGTCTATTCCTCCAGTCATGAGACTGAAAAAGGACTAAAGGATTTTGAWGATAAAACAGCAGAAGCAAGTGTGGAAACGCACAGCAAATATCAAATACGGAATGTATTACTTTTCTATGTCACAGAACACGAATTTCATGATGAGCGTGTTAAAGAGATTATGGAGGGATTCCTGGTTACGAAGTGACCGTCCATTAACTAACGGGAGACGTTAGTTCAATAACAAATATTGTTAAGCAGACTGAGGTAGCCTGCTCATTTCATTAAGCTAACGGGCAAGATAGTTTAATCATTTCACGAATATGTAAAATATTGAGGTGTTTGCGAAGTTTGCAAATATGACGTTTTGTGAAATTACAGCAAACTTATTAAGAAGGGAAATACAACAATGTCTACTTACTACTACTTCAAGTGCAAGAAGTGTAATAGAATAGGTGGCTTTTATTCCCGCCAAGCATGGGGCTGGGGTAACTTTGACATCATAGATTCTTTTAAATTCCTAGCTTATCATACTGAGAAATGTGGAGAAGAAAATATAGGTGTAATTTCTGAACATGATGACAATTACGAAGAAGATTTGAATCAAGAAAAATTAGATTTTTACACTAAGGATTCGATTGATCATTTTCCTAAATCTAATGATTGGCGATACATGATGGAGCATAATGAATTAAATATAGATGAAATAAATAGTCTGTGGATAAAGCACGAAGTAAAAGGTTCAAAGCCTGATAACAGAGTCAAAATACGCGGCCATTTTAAGGAATATGAATACGAAAACAAGAAGAATATGTACATTTATAAGGCGTTATTTGTAACTTTTGAAGGAAAGGAATTTACGCTTTTGGGAATGCACCATAAACTTCCGGAATTAGATGTGAATTATTTGGTAATGGGTGATTTTGCGCCCACCGATATTATTAATAAAATCAAAGAAAAAATAGGAGAAATTAAGGGCGACTTAATTAATGTAACGGATATAAAGAGACTTAGGAATCTCGAAGAAGGCAGTAACTTCACATAACACCATATTCACGCTGCGTCGCTAACGCTCCTTGGTATGGCCGAAATTGAGAAGTCAGGTAGTAGAATCAGCCGGACAGATCTGCAAGACTAATCTCACTTCGCGAACCGGTGTAATGATCTGATCAGCCCTTAAGTCTTTCGACGTCGTGAACACAAGAACGTTAAGCTAACGGGCAGGATGTCGCAAAACAAAATATGCGTATATACAATAACCAATTATGTTAGGGGAGGTAATGATGAAAAATAAAAAATTGATGACTCTGATAGGTCTTTTCTTTATTGTGATATATTTAGCATTCAATATTTGGATGTTAATCAGTGTCAAAGCAACATTGAGAACAATATATCTTCATCCAGAGAAGGACAATCAAATAGTGTATAAACAAGTGACTGAATCAGCATTAAATAAGTTTCATAGAAAAGAAATATACCCATCAAGTTCATCAAGCCAGGATGATCTAATAGTTTACTCAACGAATATGGGATTTGGATTACACTTTTTCTACTCAGGTACCATTTGGATTAAATATACATACAAAGGATTAGACAAAAACACAATGGAAGTCAAATATGGTTCATCAAGAGTTCCAATGCAATTAAAGGTAAAACTGAAAAATGGAAGCTGGAGAATAACTGACAAATATGAAAAACCATAATATATAAACAGGTAAAGAGAGCAGAATAATTAACATAGAGCAGGTCGCCAATTTGGAGTTGGTTGTCATTAAGCAACGGAGAACGATAGCTCAATAAAACAGCGGCAGTTGTTGTCTGATAATAAAGTTGTTTGAATTTATAATAATGTCGTTTAAATTTTATAATAAAGTTTTTTAAAATACTGCCATCGTCGCTAAGCGAACGGGCAGGATAGTTGAATGACTTCGCGAATAACTTAAGTCATGGCGAATTTACGAAGTTCGCAAAAAAGACGTTATCTGAAATTATTGCAAAGAACTATTAAATTCGAGGGGTATCTCACTTGATGAAAATAATTGAAATATCATTTGTACTACCAATTTATTATTTATGTGWTGAAGTTACAGGTAAGAATGCTTACGAAGTAAAAAAGATTAAGGAAATATTAGGTATTAGATTTGATGATTATTATTTATTGAACAAGTATGACTCATATGGTGATGGAGTTACGAGGGGAGGTAAAGGTGACATTTTAGTCTTCAGACAAGAAGATGATAGTAARGAATTTCTTGTATTTGATTTTTATAATGGATACACAGATCAGCATAATATGGTTATGTTTGGAGTTAGGTGTTTCGAGAATGAGGAGATAAAAACTTTAATGATAAGTCTCCATAAGAGAAGTGTCCCGACAAGCCAATATACAGAAAACGAAGAAGAAAATCTTTTGAGAATGGCTGATATAAGAAATTATCCAAAACTTATAAATGACTATGGAAGACAATTCTATCAACACATAGAAAGTTACTATCAACACATAGAAAGTTATATTAATGACAATTTAGAGTATAGAAGCTAATCGAATATTCATTAGAAAGTGTGCCTTCGAAGGCAATAACTTCAGATGACACCATATTCACGCATCGGGCCATTCGCCTTCATTAAGCTAACGGGCAGTTATCAGAAAAAATATAGCTCTCATACAGGAAAATATAGGTAACCAGTCGAAGAAATAACATCAAACATTTTGGTTAAGGGGATGATTTCTTGACACTCATTAAAAATCGCATTGTTGACCTTTATATTTCGTGTGAAGATGAAAAGCGTGCCAAGGATTGGTACTTAAACGTATTAGGGCTATCTGATTTAGTGATGGAAAATGGCAGTAGACTTTTGTTGATGGAATGGGGAGAAAAACATAAGCCAATAGTTGATGGGGCTGTGTTTAGCTTCCAAGCTCCTGATATTCATAAAGCTCACTCAGAATTAAAGCTAAGAGGTGCTAAAGTTGATGAAGAGGTAGCACAATTCGGTGCTCAATCCTTTGGGTTTCACGTAATTGATTCTGAAGGAAATGTAATTTTGATTATTGACCAAGCCAGTTAAGGTTAACGCATAATTAAGCTAACGGGCAGGATAACTCAATATACACGGATAGGTACGAAACCCTTTAGTTGGTACTACGAATATTTAGTACTATTACCTGTTAAATAATGTTGTTAAACTTTTTTCATTGGGATGCGGTTCTACATGTGAAAATGGAGGTAAATTCAGTAAAATTCATCACGAAAATCAGATTTGTGTAAATGTCTTTTTGTATTAGACTACAAGAAAAGAGGGGGGAATGTGTTAAATAGCAGGTTTGCTCTGAATTTTGGTTTGACTTTTGTTTATCTAATCATTTTTTATTTTGTTACACATGTTCTGATGCTAATCAACATAATTGATGATGGTGTTTTCACTATAAATAGAGTATTTATTGGTTTTTACCAATGGGTTTACTTAATTCCACTTATGATTTATTTGAAAAAGGAAAAGAAATCATATAAAGGTTATCTTGTAGGTGGTTTATTTATATCTGTTTTAAATATCGCTTTATTTATTTGGATATTGCTTGACCCAAGTAAATTTATTTAAAATTATCCGTCCTAAGCTGACGAGCAGGTTTGCTCAACAAGATTTTTATTTTAAGATAGCCACCAATTTATGCATGTTGGTTTTTTTTGCAATTTATGGACGCGCAAGGCGACGAGTCGGGAATGAAATAAAGTTGTCAACCAGTAAATAAGGTGCGAGTGGTGCGAGTTGTTACGTGCTGAAGGCTGGAGTGGTGCGAAGTTGTTGCGTCAAAGTTACACTTTTTGAGGAGAAATTAGGCCCCCGCCCCTCCATCAGGCCCTGACTAATCTCCTATCCTCTAAAATTCCTGCATATGGTAAAATGGGGCGGTACTGTAAAATGGACCGGATAGGAGTGTGCCAGCCATGGACACGAGTAGACTTAAATCCTTGCGCGTGAAACAAATCATTTTCATCAATGCATGTATTTGCATCCTCATCCCATTATCCGGCGGTCTCTTACTTGTTCTAGAGCCGTCGCCTTCGGACGCTTATCTTGTAGGCGTTTTTTTGTATGGGGCCTTATTGCTTTTTGAATTTTGGAGCCTCTTTTTCCCGAAGCATCTGCTCTTCATGCACGGCCCCCGGTTTATGCGTGAAATTGCGGAATATGAACGGGAAAAGTTAGGCAAGAAGCAAGATCGAAATGGACGAATTGTGAGACTATTTGCCTTTACGTTCTTACTAGGGAATCAATTAGTGGCTTTTACTCGTATAAGGGATGACGATCCCATGCAAATTCGGGATGTGTCTGGATTTTGGACGATTATGGCTATTCTAGTTTTAATCTTTACCTTATTGGGTAACGCGGCCATCCTGTACCRCATTCACAAAATCGATAAAACAGAGCCGGGGCAATTCCGCTGGTTTACGCTTAAATCGTTGGCACTGGGAGTTATCTTAGGTCTGGTCTCCGTGCTCCTTTTGAGTGTGGGGTTCGGAATCGTGTTGAATTAGCGGGGAGTTATTACTCTAACTGGCAGATTAGTGGAATATGTAATCAAAAATAGAAGGTGATAAACAAGTGAACATTGAAGGTGATTGGCTCGGACAGGCGGCGTTAAAGGTGAAACACTGGCCTAAAGATACCATAGCGGCGGGTCGTCGTAATACCGTTGGGCTTAAATCTGACGGAACGGTGACGGCTGTGGGTGATAATAAATATGGCCAATGTGATGTAAGCGGCTGGCGCGATATTGTGGCGGTCGTGGCTGGTAATGTTCATATGGCGACTAACACGGGTAATGCTCATACAATCGGTCTTAAATCTGACAGTACTGTGGCGGCTGTGGGTTGGAATAAGCATGACCAATGCAATGTAAACGACTGGCGCGATATTGTAGCGGTTGCGGCGGGTTGGCGTCGTACCATTGGGCTTAAATCGGATGGCACGGTGGTAGCAGTGGGCCGAAATAATGAAGGTGAATGCAATGTAAGCGGCTGGCATGATATTGTGGCGGTCGCGGCGGGTGACTGGCATACCATCGGTCTTAAATTGGAAGGCACGGTGACGGCTGTGGGTAATAATCGGTATGGCCAATGTAATGTAAGCGGCTGGTGCGATATTGTGGCGGTCGCGGCGGGTTRTCTTCATACAATCGGTCTTAAATCGGACGGTACGGTGACGGCTGTGGGTTTGAATAAACATGACCAATGCGATGTAAGCGGCTGGCGCGGTATTGTGGCGATAGCGTTGGGTAGTAATCATACCATCGGCCTTAAATCKGACGGTACTGTGGCGGCTGTGGGTTGGAATGAGTATGGCCAATGTAATGTAAGTGATTGGCGCGATATTGTAGCGATTGCGGCGGGTTGTGCCCATACCGTCGGGCTTAAATCGGACGGCACGGTGGTTGCTGTGGGTGATAATGAATATGGCCAATGCGATGTAAGCGGCTGGCGCGGCATCCAGCTACCCGGAAATTAGTTTTTAATATTAATATACATATAATAATGAAAGCCATGTAC
>NZ_JBFUHJ010000342.1:0-5993 GCF_056402455.1 Paenibacillus sp. P4_A7
GTACCGGTGTTCCACAGGCCAGTGCTTCGATGAGAACGAGACCGAACGGTTCATTCCAAGTGGAAGGAAAAAGCACGCAACTTGCCTTGGACAGCAACTCTTGCTTATCATTTCCGCCAATAGGGCCGACGTAACGAATTTGTTCGTTGAGGTGTGGCTTAATCCTGGAATCGAAATAATCTTCATATTTTTTGTCATTATCAGGGGTTCCTTTGTGTAGGGTTCCGGCAATAATCAGCTCTTTCCCTGTTTTTTTCGCAACTTTGATTGCAAGATGGACGCCTTTTTGCTCCATAATTCTACCCACATAAAGGAGATAGTCATGCTTGGCCTTCTTAAATTTGTAATCTTGAAGTCTAATGCCGTTGTATACGAAGTAACCATTATTCTTTCCATATTTTTTAAGAATCATTTTACTTACATAGACTGGAATTTGCACGCCTTTAACTCTTTTCGAATGGGAGTTTCTAATGGTTGGAATGGGCGGGTTGACTTTTGCTACGATGCCATAATGATCATGAATGATATCAGCATCATCGGGGATGTGACGCATGATAAATTCGAGATGGGTCTCGATATCATCGGAAGGATATTCATAGAGTCGCATTGCGCGAGTGTTGGAGCCTTTTTTTGCGAATAGAATGACTTCATGACCGCGACGGACTAATTCTTCCGTTAAATAGTAAATGTCGCGTTGTGTACCGCCGTAGTCTATAGGTGGGACTGGTATCGTGTTATTAGATATTTGTATAATTTTCAAAACATCACGACTCCTTAAGATTAATTATTACCATATCATTTCTCTTGTTAAAATATGATTCACCGTCTGACAATGCAACGGCGATTTCATCAGTAGCTCTATAATGTTAGCCGTAAAAAAAATATCTAAATTCGAGGGGAACGACATGATGAAAAAGAACCATTCCATGTTTCCAGAAGCGGATACTACAAGTGAACTGAACGTAAGGCAAGTAAGCGAGAGAAATGGTATAAGAACTAGAGCTCCGCGTACGTCGTGTCTACGGGATGCGCTGGAGAATAGAAACCTTTTTCAAAGTGACAAAAAGCTACTTAAAACTGGGAACAGAGTTTCAGGGTCATTCGTTTGACCAGCTAATTAGCCACACCACGATTGTATTTGCTAAAGAGGGTGCGAAGGTCATCGTAGCTGATCTTAACCTAGCAGGTGCAGAAAAAGTTGTTGAAGGGATCATTAGTAATGGTGGAGTAGCAAAAGCAATGCAAGTAAATGTTGCAAAATTAGAAGATATCGAGAATATGATGGGATCTAATATTCGATATTAATACCAAAAGTGTATAGATCTAACGGAGTTGTTTTTACCATACGGTAGAAGAGCACAATGTTGCTCCTGAAGATTTTCAAATTGATTATTACTCAGATACAAAAAGGAATCCATTTTTTTTAACTATCCAATCCCCTCTGGCAATTTCCTCAACTTATTATGACCTAAATCTACCATTCTTAAATTTATTAAACGTTCGATTGTTATAATATAGCGGGATTTCTTCGGAGATTTTGATGTGATTCACCGAAAAATCGAGGGTGCAGTGGCCTCCGCGTAGGCACCCTATTTTTAAATAAGCAGCAAAGCTCTTGATATTCATCTGTATATGCCGATTATTGCCTTCGAGCTTGCTCATCATGATACCGCCATCCATGATGGAAAGGGTGAAGGTAGCTAGCGCCTCTATATCGAGGTCTGCTTTGAATTCAATAAAAGTTGAATATTGAATAATGATGATTCATGACGAGCGTGGATTTTGATAATCCATTAAGATTTCATTAAGATACGGCGCTGAGTTCTCATTTAAAATAGTAATTGATAAGGTTTTACGAATTGAAGCATAAGAGGGAACAGAGCATGGGGTATTGTAATTTGAGAAGGTAGGTGGGGTTTAAGCATGAGCAAGAAATTATTAATTTGGTTTACGGTGCTGGCAATCGGTTTGACATCCGCAGCATCGATTGGCGGCGGTGTAAGTGAGGCGAGGACTTCGGCAGATTTCAGCGATTTAAAGGATTTGGACGCGGCTTCGAAGGCAAAGTTCGATGCAATGATTCAAGCGGGTATCTTCGACGGAGTCTCTGATGATTATTTCGGTCTGAATGACATGATGACTCGCGCTCAATTTGCGAAGGTAGCAGCACTTATTTTTGGCCTTAACGTTGATCAAGATCTCAGGACATCTTCTTTCACTGACGTAAAGGCAGATGATCCAGCAAACGGCTACGCGCTACCTTATATTGAAGCGGTCAAGGCAGCGGGAATAACGGACGGCGTAGGCGACGGAGCATTTAACCCTGCGAGTAAAGTGACTAAAGAACAATTAGCTACATTTCTCGTTCGAGGTTTAGGTCAGGAGGCGCTAGCACAGTCGRCTCCAGGTGTTGGCGATAATACCGTTTCCGATTGGGCGCAAGGTTATGTCCAGTTGGCTCTTGAGCAAAGGTTGCTAGGTAACTCTATAAACGGTACATTTGGCGGTACAGCACAGGCGAGTCGTGGGTTACTTGCTGCTGGATCCTTTGAAAGCGCTAAAGAGTTCGAAGCTGCTAAACCTCTTGAAGTGTCGGGAGCAAACTTTGTGGCGGGGAATAAGCTTGAGTTGACGCTGACGGTAGCGATCGCTCCAAACTCCATTGATCTGTCCAAGATTATGATTAACGGTGTGCCGCTAGATCCGAAACTAGATAGCTATGTGTTGTCCGAAGACAAGAAGACGATCATAATAAAGCTCCATGAAGGCTTTAAAAGTGATACCTCCAAGACACCGGTTATCGTAGTAGACGGCTTGAAGACATTATTCGGTAACGAGGTGAAAAATGAGGAGATTAAACCAATACCGGTTAAGGTAACCGTTCCACCGGTGACGCCGCCAGTAGTCACGTATACACCATCGCCATCAACACCTACGCCAACCCCAGTGCCTGATGTGACGCTGACAATCGATGTCGTGAACGGAATAATCACGCAAAAAACGGCTTCTTATCGTGTAACAGGATCTGTTACCGGAACCGTGTATTACTCCGTGCTGCCCGCCGATTCCGCAGCTCCGAGCTTGGACGGAATCAAATTAGGAACGAATGCTATCGTGTATGGTTCGGTCAAATTGGAAGGAACGAAGGGGAACATATATTTGAGTGGATTAGCTGCGAGTACCTCCTATGTTCTGTATGCTTATGAGCTTGCTAATGATAAGACATCTAAGATCTCCTCTGTACGTTTCCAGACGTTAGCTGAAGAGCAGCTCGTTCCTACAATTATTTTTAACGCCTCGGGTACAAGTAGAATCATGGGAACCCTTAGTGATACGATTAATGCAAGTGTGAACTCAGAAGCATCTGACACCCTATATTACATACTTACCGAGTTCAATCCTTCTGATTCCCCAAGCGTTGCCCAGGTCAAATCGGGTCAAGATGTAACGGGAAACCCAGCGATTCAGTATGGAACTGTCGACATGGCCTTACACGGATCCTATATCAGCATCTCTGAGAACTTGCTATCCAACAAGATCTATCGCCTCTACGTAGTCGGATCTAAGGGAATGTTGGATAGTGCAGTCAAGGGGTTCACCTTCTATCGAACGGATTCGATCATCGACACGTTTACGAGCTTAGGCACGCCTGTCGTGAACRACAATTCGATTACAGTCTCACCGAATTACAGTGGAAGTGAGTATCATTTCTACTACTTAACAACGGATCAATTTGCAGGTGTGAACCCACCTTCTGCTGATTATATTGTTAATCTGGGTGGGATTGGAGTGTATGATTCCGTATACAAAACGGTTAGCATTCAAGGAACGTTTACCCCAAATATCGGACTCTATGCGGTTATTGTGGCCTATGATCAAGAGTTAGGCGATGATATCCGCTCGAATGTAGTAACTTATATTCCAATTCCCTGAGTAGACACTACTTTTGTATTGTTTTTGTATAGGATTCCAAACACATCTCGAAGAGATGTGTTTTTTCGTTTCGCCTTAAGAGTGATTCGGCGAACCGTATCGCAAATAGTGGTAAAGCAGCACTACTGTTCACGCTGATGATTTGACAGCTGGATTTCGAACACTGTCTTTTCATAAGGGACACTCGTCAAGGTAATTGATCCGCCATGGACGGCAATGATTTCTTTAACAATGGATAGTCCGATGCCAATTCCTTCGCCTTTTCTGCTGCTATCGACACACGGTAGAATCGTTCAAAAACATGCTCTTGATCCTGTAAAGGAATGCCACGACCTTTATCGATAACCGTTATGAATATAACATCATCCTTTTCCKAAAGTCCAATCTCAAGATAATGGCCTTCTGATCCGTAACGGATCGCATTGTCGAGCAGGTTTCGCAGTGCGCGTTCGATTAGGGAGTCATCAATCCAGTCTTCGATATCCTTGTCTGGAATATTTACTTCAACAGTGAAATTTTGCCCCTCTACATACATCAGGTATTCTGCGGCAATTTTTCGCAACATTTCAGATACATTCTGCGCTGCAGCATAAAGTTCTAAATTCCTCTCATCCTGCCGAGTAATATCTAGCAATTGATCTAAAAGCTTATCCATATAACGAGAGCGCTGCAGCATAACTTTGGCACTAGCTTGCAGCTCCTTCTTCGCGTGGCGTATATGATTCTGGAGTTTTGTCAGAAATTCGGCAGATAAATGAATTTGTTGAAATAGTGTAACTTAAACGAAACCCGAAAGTTAGAGACCTGAATACAGGCTTCTACTTTCGGGTTTTATTAGAATCTCAGATTTCAGACTGGTAAAGTAGATCGAACTTGATCGAACAATACGTGATTTTCGAGATGGATATGTTCAAACGTATCCTGCTCAAGCAAAGATAAGCGTTGATATACAAGTCGGTATGTGCCACAGGCATCAGCAGGCGGCTCATAGTCGTGTGTAATTGCACGCAATTCTTTTAGTAAATTACCTGCACTATCATGCTCTTCTTCCAAATTAAGCAGATAGGGCATGAGCTGCTCTCTCGTTTCTTCTACAGGATTGCTTGTATATTGAAGCAGCAATGGGAATACAACTTGATCTTCCTCCAATGTATGATCGAGCAATTCCTTCTTCAATGCAGTAAATAATTCTTGTACACGCAGCAAGTGCGGATGATGTTCTCCATGAACACGAGCAACTTTCGTTATATAGGGCGTCAACTGTGGCAGCTCATCTCGTAAAAAAGCGTGATGTTTCTTCTGAATATGCTCAACAAGCGTGGCTTCATCTAGTGATTGGGGCTTGCTTGATGCATGAGCAGCGTGGTGTTGTTCGATCTGTAATACCTCAGCCAGAACTTGCTTCGGGTCTAAATTCAGCGCTTTGGCGGCATCTTCCAAGTTGATTTTACCACCGCAGCAATAATCAATTCGCAGCTTTCGAAATAAATCCGCTGTTTGTGGAATCGCAGTGACAATGTCTGCAACAAGTGTATGATGTGTCGTTGTATTCATATACAGTCCCCCTTAAAAAGATTAACTCCTCGAATTAAGCTTAAAGCTTAATCGGTGTTAAGCCTGTGATTGTACACACACAATTCAAGAATTTTTTGTGACTATACATGGTTTGTTGATTATTGCGTGCTTGCGGCTTATGCGCGTAGTAATCGATTGACAGTCTCGCCGAATGAAAAGAAAAATGGCCTTTTTCTTCGACAATCCGTATACAGATGCTGCGAATTTTCTGTTCAATCTATTCCACTTCCATTACTCGAGTGCAAAGCTCCTCCAGCAAGGGGGGAAATTTCCCGTGGGATACTTTGTAAAGATCCGCTTCCTTGTCCTCCTCGAATATCAAATTCTTCTTCGCTCACTAGGCCACTAATAAACGCTTCGAAATTTTCGGCAAGGAAAGTAATTTCATAATCGTCCTCCTGATCGACGAAAATCATTTCTGGTTCACCATCTCTTCCGTATGCCCGGTAATCTAACATCACGACGTCATGACCTGCAGATAGAAA
>NZ_JBFUHJ010000343.1:0-5971 GCF_056402455.1 Paenibacillus sp. P4_A7
CTCTATAATACTGGCAGGGAACTCCTCATTTTTGTAGTTAATGAGCACATTGCTCTTTAACACAAGCCCCTTGGTCAAACCATAATCTCCTGCCTCATTAATCCCAAGCTTACGATATATGCGATAGAACGAGCCATCTACAACCGGCATAGTAGTAAACAGCATTCGTCCCCCTTGCTCCACAAACCCATCTAACCAACTATTACTCGGGAGCTTTGCCAGCTCGTTAAAAGCGATAATTACACTATCGTAGCCTTCTCCTGAACCGGCATATTGCTTAAAGTCGACTACATCGTGTTTTTTCTTCATATAAATCAACATTTGTTCTGTATTATCTTTGAGCTTTACGCTGAACATATCATTTGGATTATAGAGAACCAGCAGCTTCTCCTCGTTCAGTAAGCCAATCTCTTCCTTGGATATGGCGTTGACTTCTCCCTTTGAGCTCGGGGATACACTACTGTTAAGCTCACCGCCATAGTTGAGAAACGATTGTGAACGAGTCGTTTGAATGACCAGCGCCATAAGAAGCACAAATGCCAAAATAAAATAAATTTGCCTATTAAATTTAAACCTAGATTGCTCTTTCATACTCATGCACCTTTGACTGACCAATAACGGATGACGTTCAAAGCCGTATTGGATACGCGAATTTTAGATAATTTCAATGCTTCCAGCGTTTCATAGAAGGAATCGTTCTTTTTCAAGGAATAGTACAGATTTAACGCCGTTAAATAAGCATCTTCGTTGTCTGGATAATATTTGCGGAACAGCAGGCTGTATCGCAGCCCCTCTTCATATCGCCCCAGCTCAATTTCACTAGAAATTTTCTCTTTGAATAACTCTTCACTTCTCATTTCCGAGTCTAACAGTCGATCCAGCAAATTCACGTAATTCATTCGTTGCGACATCTGCATCCGACTGTCCATAAAGCCGCTCATCATATATTGCTTAATGGCATTAGCATAATGACGCATGACATACGAGTCATTGCTTTGTTCCTCGTAACGAACGGACCATTTCTGAATGTCCAACAGCATCTTACGTTTCATTTCCATCAAAGCAGTAACCGCATAATGAGATGTTTCCGTATCCTCGTTGCTCGCCGCGCGCTCCAACAATGGAATCATTTTTTCATCCATGTCTTCCTTCAACACATCAAGCAGCAGCCTTCTTCGTGTTGCAAGATCGTTAACAAGAAGAACCTCTTCCAGAGGGGCTATATTAACTTCCTTGTCCACATCAATTCTAGTAAAAATACGATCCTGCCGCTCATTACCATCAATTAAATCTACAAAACGCTTTATTTCTGAGGAACCTGCTTTACTTCCTGCAAAATCACGTAGAATGGCTAAAGGAAGTCCGAAAAATGGAATAAGCAAAGCCATCATCGAGCCTAATAGCCAATCTCCTTTTCGGCCTATCCATTTTGTTATTAAATAAACTATACAAACAACATAGTACCCAATAAATAAATACTCAACCATATGCTTCTTCCTCACTCATAACTCTTGTCAAAATGCCGTTTCTACTCAAACGCTTAATAACAAAATCGGCTTCTCTAGCATTTGAATTCGATAGCAGCAAAACGAGATTGTCTTTAATCATTCCAAGATAATCAGAATCACGCAGTGCTGTTGAAATTTGTTCAGACAATTTCTTTAGAGGCACCCCGTCCTGGGCAACCTCGAGCAAAACAAAATCATTATTATACTGCTGTTTTGCAACAGACTTCGATTCCAACACCTGAAGGAATACGGATGGCTTAAGTACTGGTGTCTCTTCCACAAACCGATCATCTCGAGTTATCCCCACATATTTGAAGGCTCGGGATAAGGATCCTGAAATCAGCTCAACACTCACCTTTAAAGTATTTTCAAAGCTGAGGCTAAGCTTAGAGAAGGTAGGGTCATATACGGCTACTAACGMTACAATCAGGTCTTCATGCAATATTGGAGCTACGAGCATTGGTAATTCAGGCTCCATGCCGCGATTCACAAAAACCTTTCCTTTGCTCAGAACCTCTTGAATATACGGGTGCTCTGACACTTTTATTGTTTTTGGCAAATTAAAATCCGGAGCATTAGATTTAATCATCAAACGTAGAAATTCTGAATTGTTAACCGAGTAGATCGAAATTCGCTCAACCTCCAACAAGTTAGACAATACACTAACGGAGGAGGTGACGATTTCCTCTGGCTCCAAGCTCTCTAATGTTCTGATAACGCCATGTATACGACCAATACTATCCTTGCTATTGATCAATTGACGTTGAAGCTCTTCCTTGACGGTACGTGTGTCRCTATAGATTTCTTTTAAAAATGAATATTTTTCTTTTATTGTTTCCAGCTCGCTGTTAATACGCGCATTATCTCGCCGACTTTTATCTGATACGAAACCTACAATAAGACCAAAAAACAGATACATTGCTATAACGAATAACGCCTCCGGGTCATAAAGGAAAAATACCCACTCACGTCCATTGCTTAAGTTCTCAAAAACATATAATGCCGAAGCTAAACCGGCTGAAAGTGCCGACTGCTTGGTGCCGTATACAATACCGAGTAAAATAACATAGATCAGCTTGAAATCTACGCTCGTATGCATAAGAAATTCAGAGCCAAAGATGGTAAGAACAGCCACTAACGTAAATGCCAATACGTTTTCTACATATGGCTTCAAGATTGATCGCCATCTATTTTTATTCGCATTGGTTTCTTTGATAGGCTTTGATTGGGAGACTTGCTGTGATTTTTCAAACCACTCATGTGTTCGCGCTACTCCCTCTTCTAAGCTGAATATCGGCACCCAATCCAAATCCTTCTTAATTCGTGTATTAGATAAGCTAGATTTGTAAATATCCCCCTCGCGTGGCTGTAAGTAATTCACTTTACCAACTTTTTTCAAACCGCTCAAAACTTCTATTAGTTGGTTTACACTCGTTTGATTATTGGTTGATAGATTATAGACTCCTGTTACCACACTATTTGCGCCCCTGTAAATGCCATCAACGAGATCTTCGACATAGATAAAATCTCTAGTTTGAGTACCATCTCCATATACAGTTATCTCTTTACCATCGCGCAGCCGTTCCATAAATATAGATACGACTCCACCTTCCCCCCTACTTCCTTGCTTAGGTCCATAGACATTTGAGAAACGAAAGCTTAGTGTATTTAGGTCATATAATTCCTTCCACTTTTCACAATAATATTCTCCTAATTTCTTGTTAATACCGTAAGGTGAAACTGGATTCCCTACCAGATCCTCCGTTAAGGAGACCTGATCGTACGGACCGTATACCGCAGCTGAGGAAGCAAATATAAACTTTGAAACACCGAATTTCTGCGCGCACTGAAGCATATTTACAAGACCGAGAATATTAGATTGCGTATCCAAATGAGGTCTTTTAATAGATGTAACAACATCTACCTGAGCAGCCAAGTGAACAATAACATCAGGCGATATGCTGCGAAAAATTTCTTCGCATTTTTTGTCCTCTACATTTAATTGATAAAATTTATGCGGCACTGTCACATTCGACTTTTGACCTGTAATCAAATTATCAATGATATAAACCTGGTGACCTTCCTTATAAAAACGTTCTGCAGCGAATGAACCGATAAAACCATAACCACCTGTAATTAAAACATTCAATGATTACACCTCCAAATAAACCAGTTGTTTATACAAATACTCAATTACTAATAATGAATTTACTTATGTAATTATTTGAGACACCTCGGAAAATAAAGTAGAAGTTGTTTATGCGATGCTGTAACGCTATGATGAGGTTCTAATCGATGGCTATTATGAATGAGGCATAGGAATAAAGGAACAAGCACATCCCCTCTAGCTTCTATACGAACTAAGTAGTAACGAATATATCACAACAAACTAGACAAAAACTGAACATTATAGACAAATATAAACATTTATATAGGAAAAACTATCTACAAAACGACATATTCGGTTAAAACGGACGATCCATACGTCCTAGTTCTTTCGAAATTAAGTTGTCAATTTTGTGAAAAAAGAACAAACTATGTATAGTATAATTACCTCATTTTAAAAAAAATGAAATTTATTGGTTTGGAGGATTCTTCATGCGTTTAATTAATAATACAAAACGATTTTTTCTTACTGGCTGTCTTATTGTTTCGGTTCTCTTATTTGGAGCTGCACCAGACATCTCAACCGAGGCAACAGGGTACCGCTTGCTTATTTATTACGGAATACCAGAAGGCGTGAATGATCTTTGGGATGTAGAGAAAGCAGCTAAGGTTTTCAGTGAGTATGATTATTTAGTTTTTGGTGATAAGCTCCAACTGCCCATTCATACTCATCACGAATCATCGAAAGAAGTCATTGCAAAAATAATGGAGAAAAAACCTTCAGCTGTCCTATTTGGATATGTTGATCTAGGTGTTACAACAGATAACTTATCCATTAGCGTTATGAAAGATCGAATTGACAAGTGGAAAGAAATGGGCGTTGGCGGGATTTTTTTGGATGATGCCGGTTATGATTACAAAGTCAGCCGTTCGAGGTTTAACGAAGTAGTCAAGTATGTTCACAGCGTAGAGCTTTCAGCGTTTATCAATGCTTGGCATCCTGATGAGGTTATGGGCAACGCCATTCATGCCGTATATAATCCGAAAGGGGAAAAGTCCTTGCTTGGCAGCAATGATTATTACTTGCTTGAGGATTTCCTTCAGCCCACTGACATTACTCAGGCGAACAGTCCTAGCGCGTATACCTCTTCCTTCAAGAAAAAAATAGATAAGGTTCTCGCGCACAGGAAAAATTTGCGCGTACGTATACTGAGTGTCAGCGTAATGGATTACTCAGCCTTTTCTTCAACAGCTGTTAGGAAGTTTTTTCGAATGAATGAATCTGCTGCAGGCGTCTTTTCACTAGATGGGTATGGAATAGCTCCCTTAAACTACAGCTCCTCAAAGGTCAGCGGGGATATCGTTTTTCGTCAGCCCTATATCGCTAATTTCATGGAATTTCACACCAATAACGTTCAATACGTATCCAAATACGGAGATAAAGATTTTGCAAGCAGGGGCTTTAGGCTTCATTCCGAGAAGGGGAAACATTTTTATAATTTCCCAGAACAAGTAGAATATTAAATACTATAGCTGAGCCCTCGTGTTTCACTTTCTATCATAAAGGCTTATAATATTCTTATAACAAATATGAGGAGGGTTACCATGGGATTTAATCACATTCTCGTACCTTATGACGGATCAGCACCTTCCGTTGATGCTTTAAATCAAGCAATCTGGCTAGCAAAAAGTTCATCAGATGCACGACTGACTGTTGCTCACGTCATCTCACTTCAGCCAATAGTTGCAGCAGACATGACTTTCTTCCCATCTCAAGCCTACCAAGAACAGCTGCAGGAGAACTCCAACGCTATTCTCGATCATGCTAAGGAAAAGCTTGAGGGCATCCCGAACACAAATGTTGTGCTTTTAACTGGCTCTCCAGCTGCTAAAATCGTAAGCTTCGCCGATAGTGAAGGCTGCGACCTGATTGTTATTGGCAGCAGAGGTCTTAGCGCTATGAAAGAATTTATGCTAGGAAGCGTTAGCCATAACGTTGTGCAGCAAGCTAAAATGCCTGTCCTTATTGTAAAATAACTATAAATACATGAAAAAAAATGGTGCCGTCCACTCTATGATAGAGTGAATGGGCACCATTTTTATTTTGCTAGCTTAACTTATCATATTTAAAAATGCCGTAAAGTAGATATAATGTCCGTAATCATTAGGGTGGTTAATATTGTTTAAAAGCAGGCTTTCTGGTGTTTTACCCGCTGCCAGCTCCTGTTTCCATAACAGTTGAACATCTGCTACACCGAGACCATAATRGTTACTTAACCGATGGATCACAGTCGAATACCCATCCATTGCACCACTAGTATGGCGCCACAGCGGATTGGGTTCACAAGGTGTAACTA
>NZ_JBFUHJ010000344.1:0-5935 GCF_056402455.1 Paenibacillus sp. P4_A7
TCTCACAATATGACTAGTAGAACGCTTCTGAAGTAACGATCATGTTCAACTATCGCTCCAACCCATGTTTCCATCGAGAAAGAACCCAAATTAAGAGAGATACGCTAATATTTTTTTCTTGAGTCGAGAACGTTGGGAACCATAGGTATCATAGTTGCTCCGCAATCGGCAGTATTTTGTTACGCTAACGGGGAACGTTAGTTGAATATACCGCCCTTAACAAAGCCTTTATTGTAAGAAACAGAAGGTAAGGAGAGGTGTGAGGAGTGGCCGATATGCAGGCGATGGGAACGACGATCAAAAATATGTATACTGAGCTCTTAGTACGGCACGGATTTCCAGTTCCCCCGGTTGGATTGGAGTCGGAACGGCTGCACCTTCTGTGAGTAACGAGGCTTGAAATGGTATCGGCGGTTCAATAACCTGTGTTTCCTCTGTTATTTTAACAGGAGTTCTAATCAACGTTACGCCTAACGTTCTTGCAATAGTGTTGGCTTTGCTTTCGGCATTTTGAATGGCAGTCGACAGAGCTTGGTTATAGTATATTTCGAGATTTGGTACTGTGAATCGTATGCTTGAGACGAAGTTGGCTCCGCTATTAACAGCCGTATCGACAACAAGTCCCGTCTGCTCAACTCTATCTATCGTGATCTGAAGCAGATGCGTCACCCGGTAGCCTCTTAAAATTTGAGTTCCATCCTCATAGTTGTACTGTATTTCGATTCTGTAAGTGACCGTCTGAATTTGTTCTCTCGGAATGTTTAAGCTTAACAGGGCGTTAATTACATTTGTTACGGCAGAGGCATTTTCACTTTGGGCGGTGGCGAGACTCGGGCTTTCCGTTATTACGCCTAGAACAATAATGGCTCTTTTCGGAGCCGTTGAAACCTTTCCTTCCCCAGTAACCGTAATCAAACGGTTATAGTGAGATAAGGGAGCAGCCGTCATAGCGGGTGAAGTCATCGGATGAGAATAATACATAAGCGCATCAACCTTTCCCGTTCATTGTATATATGTATTTATGACCTGTCGCGATGATTCCATCCCTTTTGAAGTTTCAATGTGTGACTTCAGCTAATGGGTACGATAGTTGAACGAAACAAGGAGCAGTTTGCCGTGGCAGCTGCTCCTGTTTTTTAATAAGCTATTCCTTGTCCCATATGAATACATTGATTGCATATAAACATGTGCGGATCATTATATTTCGAAGGATTTTCACCCACTCGTTTAGATAAACCTCTGCGATACAAACCCATGTGCATAATCATTGTAACATATCAAATCGCGTGAAACTGAGGGGCGAGACGATCCGGAGTTAGATTGGAGTATTTCATGCTAATATGAACAAGAACGAACGGACTGCCGCGGCTAAGTGGCAGTCCGTTATGCATCCGAAGTATCGTCTGAAACACTCCTATAGAGGCAACCCATATCGTTTATTATAGTATATACTTTTTTGTAGAAGTGATAACTTCGTACCATGCCATAACGGAATTCATAGTGGCATGAAAGATTGCATTTACGAAAGGAGAAATCATGGTGGATCAAACATCCTGGGCTTTAGCAAAAAGCACCGTTACTCCGTGGTGGATGGGGAGTGGGTACGCGGCGTTCTCCTGGGTATTTATGTAAAATGGCAACTGGAAAAGAGAGTATTGTGCGGAAACGTTTTTTCAAGTCATTTCGACCGCTGCATTGGCGACTGACGCGATCCTATATGCTGATCAGCATTTTGGCCTGGCTCCTTGTAGAGCTACTGCTCCTCTTGGCGCTCGGGTGGGGAATGTATATGTCGCGCTCATTTTTGCTAACGAGTGCCTTGAAAAGCAATGCGAATGTGGCCGGTTCTTTGCTGGCAGGCGATCAAGGACCCGATCGTGCAGGCTTGACTCTTTGGCTCGAGCAGCAACAGCGAGTCGTGGACAAAGTGTTTTCTTACACGGGCATACTTGCTGTCGTTGACCGGCAAGGGCAAGTTATCGCTTCGACAGGGGTCGGCGTCCGCCCTCCGTCACATGGAACTTTGCTGTCGGCACAGCTCACAAATCAGGCAGCGGATCATTTGCAAATGTATCTCGACAGCCAGGGTGACGTCAAGTTGATAACGCATGAGAGCGCATCAACAGGAGTTCTCGTATTCATACCGCTTGGGGCAACGGAGAAGCAGGCAGATGGAATTCTCGTTATGCAAGCGAAAAACTTCAAGATTCATCCCTCGTTATGGCTTGGAATCGGCGTGACTGTCTTGCTTCCAGCCTCAGTAATCATAGTTCTATGTGTTGGAGCGGCAGGCGCTGTGTTTGGTGCGGTCACTTCACGGCCGCTCATCCGGAGATTCGGAACATTGGCGGATGCCGCTGACTATTGGAGTCGCGGCGATTTCTCCGTCTTGGTTGATGATCCGGGCGGAGACGAAATCGGACGGCTATCACGCCGCTTGAATCATATGGCTGAACAGCTCCGGCACCATGTGCAGGTGCGCCAAGAGCAAGCGGCTATGGACGAGAGGGGGAGAATGGCGCGTGATTTGCACGATAGCATCAAACAGCAGTTGTTCGCGCTATTCATGCAAATTAGTGGAGCGAAAGCACTTCTCCTGCAGGGGAAAGAAGGTGCGCTCCCCAGGCTGGAACAAGCAGAGGGCTTGCTGGGGCAGGTGCAGGACGATCTCACGAATCTGATCCATGAGCTGCGTCCCGCCATGCTGGAAGGCAAAAGGTTTCCGCAAGCGCTGCGCGAGCAAATCGAGCAATGGGCAGAGCGAACTGGGATCGATGCTGTTTTTCAAGTCCAAGGGATGAACCCGATCCCATTGCAGCTGGAAGAAGCCTTATACCGTCTGACACAAGAAGCGTTGTCGAATGTTGCACGCCACAGCGAGGCGCGTGCCGTTCGTATTCATCTCATGTTTGAACCGGATAGGACGACACTGGAAATATCCGATAATGGCCGAGGGTGTCATGTCTCAAGCAAAATAGGAAAAGGGGTCGGTCTCCTTTCCATGTCTGAACGGCTCCTTCCATTCGGAGGACAGGTTAGCTACCAGAGCAAGCCGGAGCAAGGGTTTGTCGTCACTGCAACGGTGCCGGACCATGGGCAGCAGGACAATGAAGCATGATGGAGCCTAAGTACGAGTCTATAAGTGAAGGGAGCGAGAATACCGATGGAGGATAAGATTCACATTGTGCTGGTTGATGATCATAGCTTGGTGCGCCAGGGAGTTCGATCATTTCTCGAAACGCAATCCGATTTGCGCATCGTGGGGGAAGCGGCTTCCGGAGAGGAAGCTGAACATCTTGTAGCCAATCTGATGCCCGATGTCGTCCTGATGGATTTGTCGATGCCGGGAATTGGCGGGATTGAAGCGATCCGCCGAATAAAGAAACTCAGCCCCCATTCCCAGATTGTTGTGTTGACCTCTTTTCAGGAGGACGACTATATTTTTCCCGCTTTGCGTGCGGGAGCTCTTTCTTACGTATTAAAGAATGTCCAGTCGGGCGATCTTGCTGACATTATCCGAAAAGCGCGTGGCGGCGAAGCATTTCTCCATCCGCGCGTGGCCGCTCGGGTAGTGCAGGAGCTTCGCGAGGAACGAAAGGATATTCCGAACGTTTTCAATAATTTAACCGATCGTGAGCTTGAAGTATTGCGCCTTATCGCCCAAGGAAACGCCAATGCAGCAATCGCGCAATCGTTGGTCATCAGCGAGCAAACAGTGAAAGGCCATGTCAGCAATATCCTTGGCAAATTGCAGCTGGCGGATCGGACCCAGGCGGCGGTCTTCGCTTGGGAACAAGGCGTCGTTCAGCGCAAGCGAGGAGATGTATAAGTTGAGAGAAAAAGGAGTGATTATATGAAAGAACGAAATGAAAGGATGCAAACAACAGGTGAGAAATGGATGGGATACGGCGCGTTTGCCGCGGCGCTCGGGCTTGGCGTTATCCACTTTATCGCAAACCTCATCGGTTTCGTTAACGCACCTGCTGCGGAACAGAAGATAGGACTGTTTTTCGCATGGGGTGTACTTCCCAGCCTCATCTGTTTCATATTTGCGGCGGCGGCAATGACTCTTGTCCGCTTCTGGGGCGGAAGAAAATGGTTCCGGGCAGCGCTTGCTCTCACATGGACCGCTTTTACATTTATGAGTTTACACGATGTCTGGCATTTGATTCTCGCGGTGCAACGCAAGGACTTCATGATTTTCCTTTATATATTAGGGCCGGGTCCATGGTCTCTGATTGGAGCAGTCTTGTTTGGTTTCACCGCGTGGCGTGCACGGCGCAGATTGATAGACGGCATGACTAGGGAAGCGTGATAGATATGCATACGCAAACGCAACATACGCAAACAAAATCGTTGGTTTCGTCGGGTTACGCAGTTTTTATTTGGTCCATCGTTTATATGTTGCCACACCTTTACTGGGCTTTAGGCGGCACGATAGGGGAGAGTCTACTAAAACCTGATATCGTACAACATATCCATTTTGATTTGATTAATGGGATTGCATCTGTATTTCTAACCGTTGCCGGAATCATTGGTCTTGCATTTATTTATTGGAGTAAGGGCAGATTTTCTAGTTATCTGTGGCTATTTATAGCCTGGGCAGGATGTTCGTTAGCTGCTTCACACGGCATTTATGGAATTGTTTATAGAATACTTCAAATCAGTGGGCTAGTCGGGTTGGAATCGGGATCATTTGACATCCATGAAGATGCCTTTGTGTTGTGGGATCTAGTGCTCTTTGAACCTTGGTTTTTAATCGAGGGGATATTATTTGGCCTATTAGGGTACTGTTTCTTGAAAAACGCTCGCAGCAGAAAATTCTGGCTGGCGGCTTGCATGATCGGCATTATTGTCGGTTTGGTCACTGGGATTATGGGTGTGCGATTTGCATAAGCAATTGGCAGGCAGAAGGATGCGCCCCACGAGATAGTATTTCAGGCTTGGACGGACTCGAAGCATCTTCCGAACTGGTGGGGTCCAAAGGGTTCACGATTAAGATTCAGGAGTTCGAACTAAAGCCTGGCGTCGCTTTGCGAGTGAGCATCAAATAGCCCCCACCTAGCAGTCAGATGGTAGCGAGTGTATGATGAATAAAGATTAGCTGAGACGGCAGCTGTCCGGCAGTTGCGGTGACCATGGCATAAACGACTCTAACACTTGTGGCTCCTGCAAATCGGCAAGCTGTGGCAACTGACTTCACCCAGCTTGCGTTCAATCGCAAACAGCTGGTTGCACCAGTCCAGCCCTTGCGTCGCTATGCTGTGCGGATTGCATCGGGATTACGCCGCGCATGCGCCCAGCAGCCCACCAGGGTCACATCCTTCATCTTGTGGTAGCCCGCATAGCCATCCACATGCAAGTACCCCTTGAATCCGATCAAAAAATCTCGCGGATGCTCGCCGCCACGGGTACGCTGGTAGTCGTAGATCACCGTTGGCTCTACGCCCCGGCCCGTGCGATACAGCCACATGTACGAGTCCGACTGCGCCGCTTTACCGGGTTCTTTCAGCACCTACAGCGTGGTTTCATCCGCATGCAGCACTTCCTGTTTTAGCAGATGACGCTTGAACTCGGATTGTGATTATAGTAATAAGTAATGATCACAAAAATTAATTCACCCTTAGAGCATTAAGCTAACGGGACACGTTAGTGCAATAAAGTGATTAAACCCTTCCATTTCATGAGAACCTAGAACTAATAGGGTTTATATTATGGGAGGGTTTCTCTATGTACCTGAGTGAATTATGGAAGCTGTATGAAGTTGATAAACGGATTCAGGGATTCAGTCCGTACACATTAAAAGCCTACTCATTGCAATTGAAAATGCTGGTTGGCGAATTAGGTGATCTTGAGATTGAGGAAATCACTTTGCTTGAGCTTAAGGAATATTTGGCTAAACAATCCGGACGATTAAAGCCGAGCAGCTTAGGGC
>NZ_JBFUHJ010000345.1:0-5900 GCF_056402455.1 Paenibacillus sp. P4_A7
GCATATGCCTACGCTTCCAGCTGATTTGTTAAAGATCAATAACGATTGGACTCAGCAAAGCAAGGATCTTATTGCCAAGAGCGTAGTTAGCGGAGGCAGCTATTCCGCTGATCAAGCGACAACCGATCTTAATAGCTTGAAGCAGAAGATTGGACAAAATCAAACGATTGAATGGTATGCGAAATGGTATGAGCAGAATAAAGAGAATGCGTTCCTAACTAATGACATTTATCAATTCCTTGCTAAAAAATAAACGATGACATTATGAAATAAGGTGAGATGGGAATGGAATACATTACACTGTCTGACGATGCAGAGTCTCTGGCAAACAAGGCCATAGATAGCCTCGAAGAAAGAAGCTCTTATTTGCTCGATAGGCTCATTCAAAAGGATATGTCCAAGGACCTTTATGGAGGTATGGCCATTGCGAACTTGAGTAAAGGCATTTTTGTGGAGGCGAGTAATCAGAGATTGCTAAGGACAGCGGAGTGGTTTGAGCATCCCCATCTTTATGGCCGTGATCCGCAAGGAGAATCCGATTTTACAGCTATCAAGCTTATACGCGCACTTTGCCAGTTTGAGTCTATTGGACTTTTGCAGGAGGCGACTATCAGATCCATACGAAGCTTCTATTTGAATCATGAGTTTGAAAGCAAATACAAGTCAGAGAATCATATGCTGCTTTTTCATACCTCACGGTATCTGGCCGCACAGAGGTATCCGCAAGAGAGTTTCAGTGCGTATGGAAAGACAGGAAGAGAGCTTCTGGAGGAGGAAAACAAATTTCTGCGGGAATATCTGGTTTTCCGCGCGAAGCGGGGATGGGCAGAGTTTGATTCCTCAAGCTATTTACCAGAGGTCGTGGAGTGTCTGCTGTGTCTCTATGATTTTGCCGACGATTCGGAACTGGTAAAGCTTGCAGAAATGATGCTAGATGTGCTGATGCTGGACATGGTTTGCGATAGCCTCGACGGTTTGTACGGCGGGGCTCATGGCCGCATCTATGCACCTGTTGCTTTGGATCATGCCCGAAGCGGTACCTTCCCTCTATACTATCTGTATTTCGGGCATGGTTATAGGGGAGAGATCTTAGGTCCCTGCCTCATTGCTGCCATTTGTTCGGGCTATCGGCCACATCAGCAGATTTATGAGATTGCTCTTGGACGAACGCAGCCCTATGTTCATCAAGAAAGCAAGCATTTACACTGCATAACCTACGAAACGCCTCACAAAAGGCTGCCGCAGGAGGATGGAAGCATCAACAAGTATTCCTATTACACGCCTCGGTATATCATAGGAGCCGTAAATTTCCAAGATCCATACCGTTTGGGCAGTGATGCGGGGTGGTATGCTCATCATCAGCAGCACCAATGGGATCTGAGTCTGGTGGAGAAAACAAACCTGAAGATATTCAGTCATCATCCCGGTCATCATGGCACGGAAGGAAGCGAACATGGATATTGGACGGGAGATTTGGGTTGCGGCTGCGGGCACTTTTTTGGTGAAAAAAATGTGGTGATGGCCATGTATCAGATTCCTGAGGAGCAAGCGCTGCATTGGATTCACGTCCATGTTCCGAGGAATGGCTTTGATGAGGTTGAGGAAGAAGGGAATTACCTTTTTTTGCGAAAGTCAGGGGTTTATATTTCCTTATATATGCACAATGGGTATGAATGGACGGAAGAAGGCGAATACGCTGGAATGGAAATCAGAAGTCATGGAAGGAGCAATGCGGTTATTTGCGAAGTGGGCGATGAAATGACCTTTCAGGATTTTGATTCGTTTCGCAAAGCGATTGTGCAGAACCGTGTGGTTTTTGAACCTGTAAGTTTGCAGTTATCATACTGTTCTTCCTCGAAGGTGGAACTATCGATGGACCCATCAAAGCGAACGTTAAACGGAGAAACGGTGATCTTTCCTTATCCTACCTATAACGGACCCTATATGTTTTCTGCTTTTAACAGTGGAATTATTAAAGTAAGGTCTAACGGGATCAAGGCTACTTACGATTATAACCAGATTAATGTCAAGCATGAGCAACAGGAGGTGTGAAAGGTGAATGGAATATTGGGAAAAGTAGCACGAACAACGATGCAGATGGATTTTAATGTGGACAAGAAAGGCGACTGGGACTGGGGCGCAGGCGTCGCTTTGTACGGATTGCGCAAGGTGTATGAGACCACCCGAAGCCAAGAGATTTATACTTTCATCAAAACGTTTATTGACTCCAACATGGCGCACAGCGAGCAGATTTCTTATAACATCAATACCACAGCACCGCTGCTTTCGGTTTTGCTGCTCTATCGTGAAACAGGAGAACCTCATTATCTTGATTTTGCCGAAAAGTTTGCCAGTTGGCTCATGCAGGATGCCCCGCGTTTAGCAAACGGGGCTCTTGAGCATACCGTCATTAACGATAGGTTTGCCGGAGAAATGTGGGTAGATACCGTATTTATGGCCGGCGTGTTCTTAACGGAGTTGGGACAGATCCAGAATCAAGTAGCTTATATCGAGGAAGGCCTACTTCAGGCAAAGCTTCATATTGAATCCCTTCAAACCGAGCAAAACGGATTGCTTTACCATGGATACAGCTTAGCGGGTGATCATTATCTCAGCGGTTGTCTCTGGGCCAGAGGAAACAGCTGGGTAACGATCAGCATACCGGAAATATTCGCATCCTTGAAGGGTTATGAGAAGGAAAGAGAATGGTTTTTTGCAAGAATCGAGCGGCAGGTCGAGGCACTGGCGGCTGTCCAACATGCAAACGGTATGTGGCCCACGATTCTAGATGATGCCTCCTCCTATGAGGAAACCTCTGCCACGGCGGGGTTTGTATATGGCATTTATAAAAGTGTGCAGATGGGGTATTTGGATGAGAAATACTTACTATGTGCGGAAAAAGGTTATAAGGCCGTACTTCGACGTATTACGGAAGAGGGTACAGTGCTTGGCGTATCTGAAGGAACGGGAATTCAAATCAGTGTACAGGCGTATAATTCTATTCCTCACGAGTTCATCATGCCTTGGGGGCAGGGAATARCGCTGTTGATGTTAGGCCAAGGGACGTATGAAGCACCCTAAATCATGATACGACACTCTCATCTACGCCCTCACTATTACCCTGATTAAAACACAAATGATCCACAAGTGGGGCACTTTTTTCAAAGTGTCCTTCGTGTGGATCACAGTTCATTGCTTAGAGACTCCTGTCGTTATGTAGGGATCTACTTATTGGTTACTATAGAACTGTACTGCTTTGTCTATATATTTCTTCCGTTCGTCTGTAAGATCATCTTCGTAATAAACGGCTCCGACTGGGCAAGCGGCTTCGCAAGCACCGCAATCAATGCAAATATCAGTATTAATAAAATATTGATCATCACCTTCTGCGATACAATCAACTGGGCAAACATCCACGCAATCCGCCATTTTCTCGTTAATACAAGCCTCAGTTATTACAAATCCCATTCATCCTCACCCTTTATATTATTTTTTTGAAAACTAACAGTTAGCTATTTATAGTCTATGATTTCGGCGCCAGAAAGATTAATCCTTTCTTTGTCCTAACATTTTTTTCCTCTTAATAAGCGATATGAAAATGAGGTGCATTTCTGCACCTCATAGCTAATTAGGTTAAGTTGTGCAGTGTTGTTGCGGTGATGCTTTTTTATTTTTTTGCATCGTCATAGCGTTTGGAGACGACATCCCATTGAACAATATGCCAGAACGCGTTGATATAATCAGGACGTTTATTTTGGTAGTTTAAATAATAAGCATGCTCCCATACGTCCAGCCCAAGAATAGGTGTTAAGTTATCCATGAGAGGGCTATCTTGGTTTGGAGTGCTGGAAACGACGAGCTTCCCGTTGTTATCGACGCTGAGCCATGCCCAGCCGCTGCCAAATCGAGTAGCTGCTGCTTTGTTGAATTGCTCTTTAAAGGATTCAAAGCCACCCAATTCCTGTTCGATAGCTTGAGCTAATTTACCTTCCGGTACACCTCCGCCGTTTGGCCCGATAGATTCCCAAAATAAACTGTGGTTTGCATGTCCGCCTCCGTTGTTTTGAACGGCAGCACGGATTTCAGCAGGAATTAGATTTAGATCTTGCAGTAAAGCTTCAAGGCTTTTGTTCTGAAGATCTGGGTAGTTTGCAAGAGCAGCGTTTAAGTTCGTTACATACGCGTTATGATGGCGGTCATGGTGAATCATCATCGTTTGTTCATCAATATGTGGTTCAAGGGCATTGTTCGCATAAGGTAAAGCCGGTAATTGATGTGTCATAATTGTATCCTCCTAAAAATAGATGTTTAAGTTCTAATTACATCTTATACCACTTCGTATACATAATCAACATAAATATATAATAAGTATGCAATATTAAATTTGAGCATTTATATCGTTGGGTTTGATTTATTAAATATAGTATATATAATAGTCTGTAAAGGACGGAATGTAATTTTGGGACAGAGGTAGAGACATAAATTTTAGAAAATGATATTATTGCAGTATTCAATAAGTGTTTGAGCGGTATAAATTGAAATATACTGGACGGTGATTATAAATGACAAATATAGATCAAGGACAGCTTTCAACGAGGGAATACATTCTTCAGCTCATTAAAACGAAAGGTGACCTAACGACAAAGGATCTCACCGAAGAGCTAGGAATAACGGTTATGGCAGTCAGACGCCATATTCAATCGTTAGAGAGGGATAATCTCATAGCATCAAGAACAATCAGGCAATCAATGGGTAGGCCAACAGCTGTTTATTATTTAACGGAGCATGCCGATGGTTTCTTTCCTAGAAAATATCAGACATTAACACTTGAGTTATTAGATGAGCTTACGGAAAACTTTGGAGAGTCGGCTTTGGAACAGCTCTTTGAAGGGCGAAAAAATAAAATGGTTAAGAAATACGATGCAAGCATGAAAGATAAAGACTTATCTGAGCGAGTCTCCACTTTGGCAGATATTCAGAATGACAATGGTTATATGGTCGAGGTAGAAAAGATAAATGAGGATGAGTTTTTATTAAAAGAGCATAATTGCCCAATAGAGCAAGTCGCTTCGAAATACAAACATGCTTGCCAGTGCGAATTGCAATTGTTTGAATCTGTACTTGGAGATGCAAAAGTAGAGCGAACAGAGTGTCTAGCCACGGGTGGACAGCGATGTACTTATTCTATAAAAAAGAGTAAAAAACAGTGAGACGTCTAAGACATCTCACTGTTTTTTTAATTTATAAGAATTTGCACGCTGCAGTCATTGGTTCTTATAACTTCATGTTACTGCTATGGCCAGGTGATAGCTTAGCCGTTGGATCTATATATACTTTGGCATTATTGATTGCAGTTGGAGCTTCTCCAAATCCGACAGCTATGAGTTTTAATTTCCCAGGGTAGCTTGTTATATCGCCAGCTGCAAAAATTCCCGGGATATTGGTCTCCATTCGGGTGTCGACAACAATGGATCCGTTCTGAATGTTTAATCCCCATTCTGAAATAGGCCCGAGTGAAGAGACAAAACCAAAGTTTACGATCAGAGCATCACATTCGATTTCCCGCGTCTCACCTGACTTATTAAATGTGATTGTAATTTTCTCAATTTGCTCATCACCGTGAAGCTCGGTGATTTCTGCAGGAGTTACTACATTAACCTTGGAATTCATAAGGTTTTCTACGCTATGCTCATGAGCGCGGAACTTGTCACGTCTATGAATGAGCGTTACTTCCTTAGCTATTGGCTCAAGCATAAGAGCCCAATCTACAGCAGAATCACCGCCGCCATTTATAATAACTCGTTTACCTGCGTATAAACTTAAATCATTTATAAAGTAATCAAGGTTTTTTTTCTCAAAACGGCCTGCTTCAGGAACCTCTAATCGGCGCGGTTCAAATG
>NZ_JBFUHJ010000346.1:0-5889 GCF_056402455.1 Paenibacillus sp. P4_A7
GCTTAAGGTAGCGTTACCTAACTCTAGTATGAGAAAGTTGATCTGCTTCTATGCACTAAATCGGCTACTTCAAAATCGTTGTATTACGAACTAATTTTCCCCGCTTGGAATTGATCTAGCGTAATCAGCACTTCACGCGGCTTACTGCCTTCGTATGGCCCAACTACAGCGCGAGCTTCCATCTGATCTATAAGTCTTGCCGCTCTTGTATATCCGATTCTCATTCGACGTTGTAGTAATGACACCGAGGCTTGTTTCGCATCTAATATAACTTGGACTGCTTGATCATACAGCTCATCAAGCATGACTTCCCCGTCAGCCGGTTCTTCCTCTATTTCAGGAACAAGGTCTTCCTTGTATTCTGCTTCCGCTTGACCGCGAGCATATGTGACAAGTGATTCAACCTCTTGGTCCGATAGAAACGCTCCCTGCACCCTGATCGGCTTAGACATACCCACAGGTAGGAATAACATATCTCCTCGTCCTAAGAGCTTCTCAGCTCCAACCATGTCGAGTATAGTCCGCGAATCAACTTGAGACGAGACACCAAATGCAATACGCGATGGAATGTTTGCTTTGATAACACCTGTAATAACATCGACCGAAGGTCTCTGTGTAGCAATGATGAGATGAATTCCTGCAGCCCGAGCCATTTGCGCCAGTCTAGCGATGGAATCCTCAACGTCATTAGCCGCAACCATCATTAAATCTGCGAGCTCATCTACAATTACCACGATATAAGGCAGTACCGCAGCCGGATTGTCTGCCATCAACGTATTATAACCTTCGATGTTGCGAGTCGCCGATTTGGAGAACATTTCGTAACGCTTCTCCATTTCAACCACAATTTTCTTAAGCGCAAGCGATGCACGGCGCGGATCTGTAACGACAGGAGCGAGTAAATGCGGGATACCGTTGTACACGTTTAACTCGACCATTTTCGGGTCTATCATCAGAAATTTCACTTCGTCCGGAGCTGCTTTGTACAGAATACTTGTAATAATACCGTTAATACAAACTGATTTCCCTGAGCCTGTTGCTCCCGCTACAAGTAAATGGGGCATTCTAGCCAAATTCCCGATAATAGGCTGTCCAGATATATCTCTTCCGAAAGCGATTGAAACCTTTGATGCAGCATTTTGGAAAGCCGCCGTTTCCATCACTTCACGCATAGTAACCACTGATACTTCACTGTTAGGCACTTCGATACCGATTGCCGATTTCCCAGGTATCGGTGCCTCCATTCGAATATCCTTTGCAGCAAGCGCCAAAGCGATATCATCGGTCAAGCTTACGATTCGACTAACCTTTACGCCCGATGCAGGCTGAACCTCATAGCGTGTAACCGCTGGTCYACGTACAACGTCTAGAACCGTTGCCTTGACCCCGAAGCTTTCAAGCGTTGCCTCAAGCTTCCTTCGAGAATCATACATATCTGTAGCATCTGCGCTTCTTCCTAGGAGACTCGGCTTCGTTAATAAAGAAAAAGGCGGAAGGATATATGGCTTCTCCTTCGTTACAAGCTCTTCACTTATCGGTCTCCTCGGCACAGCAATAGATTCTGTTACTAAGGCCTCTGAGGAAATAGCAGCTACATCATCGGTYTCATTCAATTCAGAATCATTAACTTCAAAATCTGCCTCCAAGTCTTGATTGTCAGCTTCATCATCTGTTGGTTCAGCGACAGGCCAATCACCCGTATCACCCGTAATATATTCCGCATCTTCTCCTAAAGGCAGCGCGCTATCGATATGTAAAGGAGGTTCTGCACCTACCGATGGAGCGTGTGTATCCAAATCAGTAACAGGCTGCAACTCCTCGCCTGATTTCTCCCATGGCTGGTCGGATTCCGTTTGCCATGCTGGTGTGGCACTCGTCGATGAATCATCAGTTGGCTGATTTAACACCCATTCATCATGGACATCATCCTGAGCGCTTTGTTGTTCAGTCGGATTATCCTGACGCCACGAGAAAAATAGCGACTTTCTTTTTCTTGGCGGTGAGATGACATATCCTTCATGTTCATCATCAATTGTGTCATCGTCATCATCGATATCTGTCTGTATGGTTCTGCTATTCGCTGCAGAAGCTGCTGCTGTTCGAACAGCAGAGCGCTTGGCCCATTTGACGCTAATCAATTTGAACATTCTAGTCGCTCTGGTACTAATCATAGTGACCAATTCAACATAAGACTTACCGGTCAGTAACATGATGGAGATAGCATACATGACCAACATGATAAGAAATGCGCCATAATAGCCAAACAACGAGTAGAACATGGAATATTGTATGGCTCCTACATATCCGCCGCTTATATCCTTATCCTGGATTCGATCATTTTGTCCGTCCCATGAAGTCAGAAGGCTTCCTCTCAGATCACTGCTTAGCTGATCAAAAATAATGCCTCCCGACAAATCTGTAACAGGTCTGAGCTTCTGGTTTATTTCTGTAATGGAAAGCATTAATGTTAAAGCTAACACCATCACTAACAAACCAGTCCGTCTGCTTGTCCAGCCTCGCGGCCATGTGCGCTTGACCATAACGCTAAGTCCTATAAAAACACCGATTAACGCTAGCACAAAATAAAATTTCCCAAGCACAAGTCCAAACAGCTTAGCTAATGATCGTCCGACTGTTGCCTCACCAGAGAGTGCTATTATGGAAATCGTGATGATTAAAATACCGTAAACCTCATATTTGAGGCTCTTGCCAATCGATTTTTTTCGTCTCTTTTTCTTTGCCAAATCAGTCACCTCTAGTAAAACATTATACCATAGGTGGGCAAATGTTCCTATGAGACGATAGTATGGTCGTCCGATTTTCGCTAACTATAATTTACAATTGTCCCAGGTGTTAAACTCGGATTCAAATAATCATACAGGTTGCAATCCAACAATCGAACAATTTTCCCTATCCCCGGTGCTATGGGCATGACTTGCATTTTGACACCCTGTAATGATATTTCTAGAAGCGGCTCCGTTTTATCATTCATTCCTTCCAAAACAATCTCTAGTGGCATACATGTATAGAGTGTCATTGAATCAGCACCTCTTTTTTACTTCCCTTTTTCTCTTCAATTCTCCGGTTTAGTTCACGCAGTGCTTGCCCTAATCCGCCGACTTCATCGATCAGTCCATGCTTAACCGCGTCAGTGCCGATAACGGTTGTTCCAATATCGCGAGTCAGCTCCCCCATCTTGAACATAAGCTCCTTAAAAGTATTTTCTGTTACTTTGGAATGCGAGGTTACAAAACGTACGACACGCTCCTGCATTTTTTCTAAGTATTCGAAGGTTTGTGGAACACCAATCACTAGACCATTCATGCGAATTGGATGAATAGTCATCGTCGCTGTCTCCGCGATAAATGACATATCACCCGCAACTGCAATAGGCACACCAATAGAATGTCCTCCGCCTAGAACAAGCGTAACAGTCGGCTTGGATAAGGAGGCAATCATTTCAGCAATGGCGAGACCTGCTTCGACATCTCCACCAACCGTATTTAGTACAATGAGTATTCCTTCAATTTTACTATTTTGTTCAGCTGCTACGAGCTGCGGAATAAGATGCTCATATTTCGTCGTTTTATTTTGCGGTGGAAGCACGAGATGGCCCTCTACCTGACCAATAATCGTCATACAGAAGACATTGGACTCTGCCGGTGCCGGAGTTGATACTTGACCGAGCTGCTGGATAGCATCGACAACAGCGCTTCCTCTTCCTTTCTCTTCTTGATTCGGATCTGGCTGCTCGGATTTCATGTCCATATTTGATTTCATCATGTTGCACATCCCCCTCATATTGAATATCGCTCGTCATAGTATGGGGTGGAATAAGGAATTTATACCAAGCCTTATTTCAAAAAAAAAAAAGAGGAACGCTTGCGTCCGCCGCGGCAATGCGGTACGGACAAGCGTTCCTCTCAAACGTAAACGGCTGTTGCCGTAATTGCGGCAACTGCGTTCTTATACTTCCATAATAATCGGTAAAATCATTGGGCGACGGCGCGTTTGCTCGTACAAAAACCGACCAAGTGCATCTTTAACATTCGTTTTAAGTGAAGCCCACTCATTAACTTTATCATTCATCAAACGATTCAGCGTCGATGTTACGATACGGTTAGCCTCATCAAGTAGGCCTTCCGATTCACGCACATATACGAAACCTCGAGAAATGATATCAGGTCCAGACAAAATAGCTCCATCTTGTTTGCTTAATGTTACAACTACGACCAAGATACCATCTTGTGACAAGAGTTTACGATCACGTAGTACGATATTACCTACATCGCCTACGCCTAGACCGTCAATCAGTATATTACCTGCTTGCACTTTAGATCCCTTGCGGCCTTTGCCGTTTTGGAACTCGACAGTATCTCCGTTGTCGATAACGAAAATATTTTCACGCTCTATGCCAATAGCTTCACCTAGTTTCGCATGTTGACGAAGCATCCGGTATTCACCGTGGATAGGAATGAAATATTTAGGCTTGATCAAATTGAGCATTAGCTTCAATTCTTCTTGACTACCGTGACCAGAAACGTGAACGCCCGATACAGAGCCATTACCATAAATAACGTTTGCACCTAAACGGAACAACTCATCTACAGTACGTCCAACGTAACGCTCGTTACCAGGGATAGGCGTTGCGGCAATAATAACCGTATCTCCAGGTAAAATATCTACTTTACGATGCGTGGAGCGTGCCATGCGTGTAAGCGCCGACATCGGTTCTCCTTGACTGCCTGTACATAAAATAACTACACGATCAGCCGCTAATTTATTTACTTCTTCAGGTTCAATGATCATCCCTTCTGGAATGTTCAAGTAACCAAGATCTGATGCGATACCTACAACGTTAACCATACTGCGGCCAACTACAGCAATTTTGCGGCGTGTTGCGATTGCTGCGTTAATAATTTGTTGAATTCTGTGTACGTTCGAAGCAAACGTTGCTACTACTACACGTTGTGCGGATTTACGGAAAATATCTTCCAGATTATCCCCAACGTTGGCTTCTGAAGGCGTATAGCCTGGACGTTCTGCGTTCGTGCTGTCAGACAGCAGTGCTAGAACTCCGTTTTTTCCAATTTCAGCGATACGCTGCAGATCAGCAAACTGTTCATTAACAGGAGTGTGATCGAATTTAAAGTCTCCCGTATGGACGACTGTACCTTCAGGAGTATCAAGAGATACACCGACGGAATCCGGAATACTGTGGTTTGTTTTGAAAAATGAAGCGCGAATTGTTCCCAATTGAATTTCGGAGTCCGCGTTGATAAGGATACGTTTCGTTTCTCCTAGCAAGCCGGCTTCTTTTAATTTACCTTCAATAAGGCCAAGTGTTAGCTTGGTAGCGTAAAGTGGTACATTTAKACTTTTCAATACATAAGGGAGTCCGCCAATGTGATCCTCATGCCCATGGGTAATAATAATTCCGCGTACTTTATCACGATTTTCTGTTAAATACGAAATATCTGGAATAACGATATCAATACCTAGCATATCTTCTTCTGGAAACTTCAAACCTGAGTCTACAACAACAATGTCATTATTGTACTGTATAACATACATGTTTTTCCCGATCTCGCCTACTCCGCCTAGTGCAAAAATGAGCAGTTTATCCTGGTTGTTCTTCTTTGACAAGTGTATCTATACCTCCTAAAATTTTTGCGAAGCAATAAGCTGCTTCGTAATCATTATCTTTATTTGTCGATGCAAATCTTGCATCATAAACGAATTCCAATTAAGTAAAACGAAGTCATATTCATAATTATGTGCTTTTATCGTCAGATGCCGCTCTGACGTTTTATTCATTTCCAAATATTTGCCGCACTTAGTCACTTGAGATCATTATACATGATGAAAAAGTAGGAATACAAGTGAAAC
>NZ_JBFUHJ010000347.1:0-5889 GCF_056402455.1 Paenibacillus sp. P4_A7
AATTAGAAGAAACAACAGATCGTTGCACTGTAATTAGCAAAGGAAATCGTAATGGTGTTGTAATCGAAGTGGTTGCCAAGGCGGATGCAGAGCGCTATGGTTTTAACAGTTATGATGAATTTACGGAGGCAGTTAAACGTAATCGTCCAGCTTGGTCTGATAGCGATATATTAGCGGTTAGTTACATGAATGCGGAAAATGTAATTCTTCAGCTTGCTGTAGATCGAAATCGCAACAGTACACCAACCATAGACGGTCAGCCTATAGATTTTACAAAATATAACGTATAGAGCTCATTTCAAAAAAAATGTTATTTATTTCCCAGGACTACAGTTTAATAAGTGGCGCTTACATAACTGAGATGATATGATTCGGTTAACGCATTATTCGACATTATGGGAGATGTTACCTATGCAATATAAACCAACTATAGGCTTACTAACCCCCTTTTCTAGGTGGCAATTATCTTGGAGAAATCATAAATTCTATTCAAGGCTGTCATTACATGCATGGATTTTACATCAGCCGACCATTGCCGGCTGATAAATTCGAGCACGCGATATTAATAAATAATGGATTAGCTTGACTTCATAATAGCGTTCTGCTAATCTCACCTTCATATAAAGGTTGGTGTTAGCATGATCATCGGCATCGGACATGATTTAACGGATGTTGGAAGAGTAACCAAAATAGTAAGTGGTAAAACGGGTAAACGTTTTTTGGAGCGTATCTTATCGATCGAAGAGTTTGAAATTGCCGCAGCGTACGAGGGTGAAAGACTGCATCAATTCACAGCTGGACGATTCGCTGTTAAGGAAGCGGTCGTGAAGGCCTTCGGCTGCGGAATTGGTTCTATCGTTGCTTTTACCGACATTGACATCGCACGGGGAAGCAATGGCAAGCCGGAGTGCAGCTTATCAGAGGCTGCATGGATTCGTCTCGGACTTAGTCCGAATAATATTCGTATTCATGTAACGATCACACATGAGAAGACATTAGCTTCCGCATTCGCCGTCATCGAACGGATAATAGAGTAACCTTTTGCCCATACTTGGAATGTAATATACCAAAGCTATGGATAAGAGGGGATGGCGACGGTGAGGGAGCAGCGGAAGCAAAGTACGAAGCGTCGGTTTAAGACGGGGCAATTTGTAGAATTTGACGGCTTGTATTCGGATGATTGGGGCGGCGACCTGGTACTTGTACAAGGGGATCTGTTCCCGGTTCATCCCCAAATGGGCCATACGAATTGGACATATACTAGTCAGTCCGCTATTCATTTAACGAAGTCTCCGAAAATAAACGGTCACTATATCGGCTATTAAAAGGTAGGATAAAGAAAGGATGTTTGGGGTAAGTGATCTCTCCCATACATCCTTTCTTTCGTCGATGATGCTACTTCTTACTGGCTAGCCACTCTGCAAGTCCTGCAATCTCTTCAGCAGTCAGCTTATCCTTAAAGGCTGGCATTAAGCCATCGCCATCCTCAATTTGCTTAGTAATAGCTTTGGCATCCATACGGGCACCAATCTCCTTGAGATTGGTGTCAGCACCTACTCTTCCTTGCAGGTCTGTACCATGACAGCTAATGCAATTGTTTCTGTAGGTAGTGACGACCTCTTTGGGCCCTTCTAGAGCCGCTCCTTGCTTAACACCCGCCCCTCCGCCTCCGCAGGCGGTCATAATTAATAGCAGCCCTGCTGCTGCGGTCATTTTCATTCCTAGTGGGATTATTCTTTGGTATGTCAAGGTGAAAAACCTCCATCCTCATTTCATTATTAGTATCTTTAACCAGACGGCAGTCACAGCGTGTCCATATGATTTTATGTCGTTAGTTCGTATAATAGAGTTTAGTCAATCGACGAACAGGAATGGACGTTACTTTAATTATATCGTATTTTTATTTATAGGAGACTTCATGAAACCGACAATAGAGAGTATTTTATTAAACCAATTAAATCGCATCCATGCCGAGGTTATTATGACGGCTTATTCTGAAAGTATACCAAACTGGAGCGAGCACAATGAGGAGCCGGACTTTTATCGCTTCATTTATACAAGCAGAGGGCAAGGGTGGTTAGAGCTTCACAACGAGAGGTACGCTATTTTGCCAGGCACTTTATATCTGCTGCCCGCTCACACCGTGCAATCCTTCGGGACAGAGGGGGATGAGTTGTTTGGGCGTTATTGGTGCCATTTTCGACTAGAAGCTGGAGATATACCGTTTATGAGCTCTTTGATGCTTCCAACCTATGTGCCTGTACAGGACGACCAAACGATTAAGCAGCTTTTTGATAAAATGATAGCGTCTCAGCATTACCCGCCCTTAACGAAGGGTCTTAGACTGAAGTCGGCTTTGTTAGAAATGCTCTCCTACTTCATTGAAGGAAGTCACATTGAGCAAGAAGACTCCACTGACGCAAGCATCGGTGTTAAATGGAATGAAGTGATTGAATACATTGAATTGAATTTACATACGAACATTCAAGTGGTTGATCTCGCTAAATTCGCTTTCTTGCATCCAAATTATTTTATTTCGTCCTTCAAAAGCAAAATGGGCTGTTCTCCGATTCAATATGTGACTAACCGGAGAATTGCCAAAGCTAAGTATTTGCTCGCGAATACGTTGGAACCGATCTCGTCCGTTGCTAGAACGGTAGGTATGCAAAATCATTATTTATCTCGGTTATTTAAGCGTCACACAGGAATTACGCCGATTCAATATCGCAGAATTGCGAAACTCAGCGTTAATCAAATGATCAAACAGACAATGACAGAGAACAAGGAGGAGAAGGCCAGTGACACAGCAGGTGGCTAAACAATATTTCAGTCATGAGCTTCTCTCATGGTATAGATTGATTAAACGTGATTTACCTTGGCGAATGAATCGTGATCCGTACCGTGTATGGGTATCGGAAATTATGCTGCAGCAAACTCGTGTAGACACAGTAATTCCATATTACAATAATTTCATGAGTAAGTTTCCAACTGTACATGCTTTGGCAGGAGCACCAGAAGAAGAAGTGCTTAAATGCTGGGAGGGGCTTGGCTACTACTCAAGAGCTCGTAATTTGCAAGCAGGTGCGAAAGAGGTAGTCGAGCTCTACGGCGGTATTGTCCCTGATGATAAGGAGTCTGTTGCCTCATTAAGAGGAATTGGCCCGTATACAAGCGGAGCCATAATGAGCATTGCATTTAACAGACCAGAACCAGCGGTGGATGGGAATGTTATGCGAGTACTATCCCGTTATTTTCTGCTTGAGGATGATATCGCGAAGCCCAAGACGCGAATCGGAATTGAGAAGCTTGCACAATCACTCATACCAGAGGGTGCAGCAGGTGATTTTAATCAAGCTCTGATGGAGCTGGGCGCGTTAGTATGTACCCCAAAATCACCAAGCTGTTTGCCTTGCCCTGTGATGGAGCATTGCTCAGCGCGTCTTGAAGGCAGAGAATTGGAACTGCCGATTAAGACGAAAGCAAAGCCGCCACGTGATGAGCTAAGAGCTGCTGTTATTGTACTTGGAAGCGGCGAGAATGCCGGGAAGATATTGGTGAGGCAGCGTCCGGATACAGGACTGCTCGCACAAATGTGGGAGCTGCCGCATCAGTTGATTCCTGCTGATAAGCTGGGGCTAATGGATAAAGAGCAGCCGAAGGAGCAAGGAGAATTAGCAGAGCTAATCGGAATGGAGCTGGAGCAAGATGCACAGCTGCATATTCGTCCGCTCAGCTGGTTTATGGATGCCGATCATATTTTTAGTCATATTCATTGGAAAATGCGTTTTTACTTGGCTGACTTAGGCGATTCAACTAACATGGTAAGTTCGGATGTGGGATACACGATAGCTTCTAGTTCAATAGCTGCGGAAACTTTAGCTGGATATGAGCCAATGATGAGTGAAACCAACCTGTTGAAAGCAGTTCTGCCGGCTCACTATAGATGGATAGGCCCAGAAGATATGGAAACATTGCCATTCCCGAATTTGTTTTTGAGAATTTTACGTGAATATTGGGAATAAATGAATATATGGCGGAGGTATTGGGGATGAATGACATGTTAAACTTGCTATTTAAGCACAAAATTATTGCGATTTTACGGGGAATTGAGGATCGACACGCGGACTCTACAGCACAGGCTCTAATTGATGGCGGCATTCATATGATGGAAATAACGATGAATACAGAAGGCGCGGCTGTCATGATAGACAGGTGGCGGACGAAGTTTGACGGGATGGCGGCGATTGGCGCCGGAACTGTAACCGATGTTACGCTCGCGGAGCAAGCCGTTGCCGCTGGAGCACAGTTTCTTATTTCGCCTAATTTGGATGAAGAGGTAATTGCATACGGTCGTGAACGCGGGTTGTCTGTATGGCCCGGGGTTATGACGCCTACTGAAATCGTCAAGGCTTGGAAGGCTGGTGCTGACGCGGTAAAAATTTTTCCTATGGGCACGCTTGGGGTGGGCTATTTGCGAGAAATTCGCGGACCGCTCAATGATATTCCGATGATTGCTACCGGTGGAGTAGACCTACATAATATTGCTGATTATTTTAACGCAGGAGCTAACGCTGTCGGAATGGGTGGCAAGCTTGTCAACTTAGAATGGGTAAGAGAAGGGAAGTTTGATCAGGTAGCAGAGCGGGCGAGTCAGTTTGTGGAAGCAGTCAGAGCTCTGTAGCGTAGGAGGGGACGGCTTGTGGGCATGTTTATCTGGGCGTTGATCGTACTTTTAATAGCCATATTGTTGTTCGGCATTATTGTTTGGCGTATAGGAGTAATCAGTCAGAGTCCGCGTAAGCTCTTGAACAATGAGAATCCTGCCGTTGATACACAGTGGCAGACTATAACATTCGAGAGCAATGGCTCGAAGCTGGTGGGGTGGCTGCTGCAGCCGATTGCTAAAGCAGCATTCGAAGAGGTAAGTGAAGCGGCATCTAACGAGAAGGGCGTAGCGATAGATGATTCGGATCTTCTACCCTTAGTTATAATAGCTCATGGTTGGGGCTCCAATCGGACAAGAGTGCTGCGATATGCGCGCCCGCTTTATGAAGCGGGCTTTGCTGTGCTTATATATGATGCGCGAAGTCACGGAGACAGCGAATCAATTAAGGCCCCATCAGCCCTCATGTTCAGAGATGATGTGCTGGCTGCAGTCCGTACCGCTCGCGGTCTTCCAGCTATTAATCCTAATCGAATAGCTGTAATTGGGCATTCGCTTGGCGGTTTTGGAGCCCTTCTTGCATTAGGCGAGGGGCTCAGAGTTAACGCTGTCGTAACGGATTCTATGCCAGTACGATTTGAAACCATGCTTAGAGCTGAGCTGTATCGCAAAAAGACACCTGCATTCCCACTAGTTTATCTGATACCTTCCATTTGGCTTTTACGAGCTCGTATAACACGTCAACAATTTCGTGCCGCCAATATTCGAGACATCCTATTGAGGCATGCTGGGCCGGCTATAACAGGTTTAGTGCCTGTATTAATGGTGCATTCGAAAGGTGATGACTTTATATACGCAGAGGATTTGCAGCAGTTGGAAGAACAATTGCCTCCTGGTACAATCGACACCTTATTCGTTTCGAGCCTAGGACATAGCACTTCTGAAAAGGATCCGTTGTTTTGGAAGCGGGTTATTCCTTTTTTGAAGGAGGCTTTACTCTAGCAAAATTGGACAAAAAAGAAGCCTGCGGCACGAAGCAGCAGGCTACAAGAGAGAATATATATAATAAGGGGGGTCATGAATTTATTATATATGCATAAGATGAAACCAAGATGAGAGATATATTACAGTTTGATTACAGCCGTTGGGATTGAGGAAGATTTCGGCTAGGAGGCTTATATGCAGAAAATAGCATCTAAATTAATGGTAATGGCCGTCATTATTAT
>NZ_JBFUHJ010000348.1:0-5887 GCF_056402455.1 Paenibacillus sp. P4_A7
TAATGAGCTTGCTTGGACTTGGATCTGCGGCTGCATTCTACATGGGAACGAGTGACTCCCYGTTTTATGCGAAGGCTACGATGGCGGCTATCTTCCATCTGATCAATCACGCCGTGTTCAAAGGTGCTTTGTTCATGGTTGTGGGCATTGTAGACCACGAAACGGGAACAAGAGATATTCGAAAGCTTGGCGGATTAATGTCCCTCATGCCAGTTAYTTTCTCGATCGCTTTAATTGGGACCTTCTCTATGGCAGGATTGCCACCGTTTAATGGATTTTTAAGTAAAGAAATGTTTTTTACGGCAGTGCTGAATAATATGGAAATGGATATTTGGAACATGCAGACACTTAGTGTGCTATTTCCGCTCATTGCTTGGATTGCCAGCATTTTTACATTTGGATACAGCATGATTCTGCTTTTCAGAACGTTTACTGGTAAAGCACAGCTAGAAAAACTGGAGAAAAAGCCTCATGAAGCACCGACAGGGATGTTGATTTCACCCATCGTATTAGCTTCTCTAGCTGTTGTGTTCGGACTGTTTCCAAATATACTAGCCTATTCATTGATAGCACCAGCGATGGCGGCGATTCATCCAAAGCTGCTAAACTCGGGCGATCGTTTTGAAGTGGAAATTCAATTTTGGCATGGTTGGACGACTGAGATTTTTATGACGATTGGTGTTGTCCTATTAGGGATTATTTTGTTTAAGCTTCACAAACGTTACAAAATACTCAATCAGCCTGTTATTAATCGAATCTCATTAAATCAGATGTATGATTCCGGTCTCCAATTGCTTGATCGCTGGTCCAATCGTATAACGAATACGTATATGACAGGTTCAATTCGTCACTATGTCATCTACATATTTGTTTTTCTAATTGCAGCCGTAGGTATTACAATGGCAAGCTCTGCGAATATTTCGTTTGACAGCTCAAACTATGCGCCAATGTCGGCATACGAGGCTATTATTATAGCGGTGCTTTTAATTTCAGTTATTGCTGTGCCATTTGCCAAGTCGCGATTAATGGCCATTATTTTAACCGGAACGGCTGGCTACATGGTAACCTTGTTTTTTGTTATTTTCCGTGCGCCGGATTTGGCGTTAACCCAAATGGTCGTAGAAACAGTGTCGGTTGCGTTGTTTCTCCTGTGCTTTTATCATCTGCCTAAATTAAAAAAGGAAATAACAGCTTTACGATTCAAGCTATCAAATTTTCTGATTGCGCTCGGAGTCGGAACAGTTATGACTCTTATTGCACTTAGTGCTAGCAGCAGCAGGTCATTCGAGTCTATTTCCGACTTTTTCCTCAAAGAAAGCTATAATTTGGGCGGCGGAAAAAATGTCGTGAACGTTATACTCGTTGATATTAGAGGCTTCGATACGTTATTTGAAATCGTAGTGCTCGCAATTGCCTCATTAGGTATTTATGCTCTAATCAAGCTGAAGCTTGATTCTAAGGCGGAAGAAAAGCAGCCTAAGCAAGAGAGAGAACACGAATATCCTATCGCTACAGTCAAAAGTAATGACGTTATTCTTAAAACAATTTCAAAACCCGTCGTCGTTATGATTTTGATATTCTCTCTTTATTTATTTTATGTCGGTCACAATAAGCCAGGCGGAGGGTTCATTGGAGGTCTTATAACGTCGGGGGCATTTGTATTAGTTGCCATGGCTTATGGAATGAAAACGATCCAGAAAGTAATGCCGCTCGACTTTCGTAAAGTGACGGCAATAGGACTATCGACCGCTTTGCTGACAGGTATAGGGTCCTTCTTCTTCAAAGCGCCATTTTTAAGCCATACGTTCGATTACTTTGATATTCCGTTAATTGGACATGTTGAGCTGGCTACTGCGCTATTGTTTGATTTGGGCGTGTATTTAACTGTGGTTGGTATTACGATGACCATTATTTTGACGATAGGGAGGGATAAGTAGCAATGGAATTATATATGTCACTTGCGATTGGTGTAATTTTCACGGTCGGTGTTTATCTTATATTATCGAAGAGCTTGCTCCGCATTATATTGGGCACTTCCCTTCTAACGCACGGCGTTCACTTGCTGCTGCTGACCATGTCGCGTTTGAAGACAGGTGAGGCACCTCTGCTTGGAGACAAAATAACGTCATACGTCGATCCATTGCCGCAGGCGCTCATCCTTACATCGATCGTTATTAGCTTTGGTGTAACCTCATTTTTCTTTGTGTTAGCCTATAAGGCGTATCAGAAATTGGGGACGGATGATATGGAACAGCTGAGGGGGCAGGAGGATGAATAACTTACTAGTATTTCCGATCCTAATTCCTTTGTGTACAGCTGTTATCCTTATCTTTCTAAACAATAAGGTGACACTGCAAAAATGGATTAGCGTTATAAGCATGGTTCTTAATGTAGGTGTTGCCTGTATGATCTTGTACAAGGTTCGCGAGGAAGGGATTCAGACGCTGCATATGGGAGGCTGGCTGCCGCCTTATGGTATAGTGTTCGTAGCCGATATGCTCTCCGCAATACTTGTGCTTACCACTGCAATCGTAAGTTCATTTTGTTTGTTTTATGCGTTTAACAGCATTGGCAAGGAGAGAGAGCGTTATTACTTCTATCCGTTTTTTCAATTTTTGCTAGTTGGCATAACGGGTTCGTTTCTTACGGGAGATTTGTTCAATTTGTTTGTCTGCTTCGAGGTTATGCTCATATCTTCTTATGCCTTGATCGTATTAGGCGGAACAAAACGTCAGCTTCGTGAAACGTTAAAATATATATTAATCAATATTATTTCGTCAACATTATTTGTTGCAGCGGTCGCTTATTTGTATGGTGTAGTTGGAACGCTAAATATGGCACACTTATCACTTCGTGTAGCTGAAGCGGGTCAGGGTGGCGTACTAAACGTTATTGCCATATTATTTATCGTTGTTTTTTCGCTTAAAGCGGGTTTGTTCCTGTTTTTCTGGCTGCCAGGCTCTTACAGTGTTCCGCCAGCAGCGGTTACTGCCTTGTTCGGTGCATTACTGACTAAGGTAGGCTTGTACGCGCTAATACGTATGTTTACCCTCATTTTCTATCATGAGCCGTTAGTGACACATAGCTGGATCGGATGGATGGCTGCAGCCACCATGATTTTAGGTGCGATTGGGGCGGTTGCCTATTCTGATATCCATCGCATTATGAATTACAATGTCATAATCAGCGTCGGCTTCATCGCCTTTGGACTGAGTGTAGCTACGAAGGAGTCGTTGGATGGCGCTATATTTTACTTGCTGCATGACATGATTGCCAAAGCGCTGCTGTTTATTTTGGGTGGAATGATTATTAAAGCATCCGGTACCAATCAGATTAAGGAAATGGGCGGCCTGATCAAACGGTTCCCATTAATGGGGTGGATGTTTTTAATAGCGACATTAGCTATTGCTGGAATCCCGCCATTTAGCGGTTTTGCAGGCAAGTTGATGCTTATCCGAGGTGGATTATATGATCAGTCTTACTGGTTAACGGCAATTTCGCTGGCTTCAAGTCTAATCGTGCTTTATTCTTTAATCCGAATTTTCATGCTCGCATTCTGGGGAGAAGAGAAGCCGCACCTAGGACAGATTCCTATCATAAGTAGAGGAATGACATTTTCTGCGTTTGGACTGTTTCTGGTTGTAATTCTTATGGGGCTTGGCTCAGAATGGGTGTGCCAGTTTGTTTCGGTAGCGGGGGATACGCTGATCAATCCGGCCATTTATATTGACGCCGTATTAAAGGAGTAGTGGGAGATGGTCATRCAAATCGTATTTTACATCAAAAAAATCTGGCCTTTAATCAAGCTGCTGATTCTGTTTAACAAAGAGCTGTTTCTATCGAGCTTCGCTGTAATCGGACAGATCATTCGTCCGAAGCTTGCCATACATCCAGGAATCTTCGCCTACCACACGGAGCTTGAATCGGATTGGGAAATAACGGTGCTCTCCTGTCTCATATGCTTGACCCCAGGGACGCTTACTTTAGACGTATCTCATGATGGACGTACTTTATATATTCATGCCATGGATATAGAAAATGTAGCTATACTATCCGAACAGATTAGAAATAGCTTCGAGCATGCAATCACGGAGGTGACCCGGTCATGATTACACAGTTTCTGACGACTTCATTGATCCTATTATCGCTTTCAGTTGCCGGCTGCATGTACCGTCTGCTTAAAGGTCCATCTATGGCAGACCGAATCGCTGCATTAGATACGATTGGCGTTATCTTATTGTCGATGATCACAGTTATTTGTATGCTGCTCAAAACCGTTGCCTATATGGACATTATTTTGTTGATAGGAATTCTTGCATTTATCGGTACAATAGCATTTTCAAAATATATCGAAAGGGGTGTCGTCATTGAGCATGGAGACGATAAGTGAAATCGGAGAGCTGCTGATTGGGTTGTTGATTTTGTCCGGATCTTTGATTTGCGTGTTAAGTGCGTTTGGACTAATCAGGCTGCCTGACGTCTATTTACGGTCTCATGCAGCAACGAAAAGTGCAACATTAGGCGTACTTTTTATACTCTTTGGAGGGTTCCTCTATTTTATGCTTTATTTGGATCATGTTAGTGTGAAGCTGCTTCTAGGCATTTTGTTTGTGTTCATTACATCACCGGTTGCCGGACACATGAATGGAAGAGCGGCCTATCGAACAGGGGTTCCACTATGGGAGAAGAGCGTTATCGATGACCTTAATTATGACGCTATACCTAAAAAAGTGACTAAGAAGTAATTTCGATTCGATAATGAATCATCCAATAAAAAGACCATTGCTTCTCGTTTGTAGAGAGGTAATGGTCTTTTATAATGCAGCATATGTACATATTATTTCTTAGCTTTAAAATGCACGACAGCCGTATAATGTAATTTCTCTGTCTTGTGGTTGAACACAGCATGATGATTGATGGAAAATACATCGAGCATAAGCRCTTTGTTATTTTGAACCTGCTGGTCGATTTTAAGCTCTAATGTTTTTAAGTCATAAGCTTCGAAAAATTCAATTTTAGTTTCTAATAAATCTAAGCGAAAATCCATATCTTTATCTCCTGTCGATTATAGCGTTCATTGTAACTTTTTCTTTATTATACATGGCGTTTGTTGAGGTTACCAATCATATTATCAATGACAATTACATAATAAGAGGTTATAATTGGGACGAATTAGGAGGAGGTACATGAAATGGTAAAYGATTTATCGCTATCGCAAAGGATATGGAAATATAAGTTTCACTACCTTATTGTTATTCCAGCATTTATACTCTTATTAATTTTTAAAATAGGGCCTCTTGTATACGGTTTTATATTGTCAATGACTGATTATAAAGTGTTCATAGGTTTATTTAAAAGCGAATGGGTCGGTTTTAACAACTTCACTAATTTGTTCAATGAACGCGACTTTTTTCAAGTCTTCACCAATACGCTAGTTATAAAAATGGGGTACATATTGGTGAGCGGTATAGTGGCATTCATAATAGCATTGGCTCTAAGCAGTATACGTTCCAAATGGTTAAGACAAACCTTTGCTTCCTTGTTTCTTATTCCATTTTTTATACCATCAGCGGTTTTTGCGTATATTGCTATTTTCCTCGTTTCACCGTCACAATCTCCATTCCTTCAAGGCGAATTATTCATATTGGCTGAACCGGCGTTATTCTCGCCATATTTAGTAGTAGTTGAGGCTTTCAAAACATGCGGTATCCCGATCGTTATTGCACTTGCTGCCATTGCTTCTAAGCATGCATCAGCTACCATTCATTCAAAGGGGATTGCTTCTCCTGAAAATAATTACATTCCTATGAATATAATACCTGTGCTAAAAGCGGTTGCAGCATTTATGATCCTACAATTGTCCGTCCTACTCTCTACAGACCCCTGT
>NZ_JBFUHJ010000349.1:0-5883 GCF_056402455.1 Paenibacillus sp. P4_A7
GAGTATAAACGTAAAACTTATACTTTCCTATATTTCCAAAAAGACTGCTTTTATGATTGCTAAATAAGTATACTGAAATTACAGCCCATATAATAGATTGAATCATCAATATATTTCCTAAACAGTTTGACAAGAGTAGGTTTCTTTGGGATATCATTAGGGGAAAGATATTTAGATTAGCGAAAACATTAATTCGGAGGTTAGTCACCATGCGCTTTGTAAGCAACCATAACATTACAGATCCTTCATTAAATCTGGCATTAGAGGAATACATCCTCCGTTCGCTACCTGATACTGACGATTACTTATTATTTTATGTGAACGAGCCATCGATTATTATAGGCAAAAATCAGAATACCGTTGAAGAGGTTAATGCTGAATACGTGGAACAGAATGGCCTTCATGTCGTACGCAGACTTTCCGGGGGCGGTGCTGTTTATCATGACCTTGGTAATTTAAACTTCAGCTTTATCATGAAGGACGACGGCCAATCCTTCCACAACTTCAAGAAATTTACGGAGCCCGTTGTTCGCGCTCTTCGCAAGCTTGGAGTTGATGCTGAGATGACCGGACGCAACGATCTTCAAGTCGGTGAACGCAAAATATCCGGCAATGCGCAATTTTCGACGAAAGGGAAAATGTTCAGTCATGGAACGCTCCTATTCGATTCCGAAATGGAAAATATCGTATCCGCGCTGAAAGTGAATGCTGAGAAATATGTATCCAAGTCAACAAAATCAATTCGCAGCAGAGTAGCTAATATTTCGGAGTTTTTGACTGCGCCCCTTACTATCGAACAATTTAGACAGAGCCTTCTGGAATCACTCTTTGAGGGTGAAGCAGAAATTCCTTTCTACGAGCTGACAGAAGAGGATTGGGCAAATGTACATAAGCTAGCGGACGAGCGTTACCGCAGCTGGGAATGGAACTATGGTCGTTCGCCGTCCTTCAACGTCCAGCAGAAGAAACGTCTAGCCGCAGCTGGAACATTCGATGTTCGTCTGCAGGTAGAAGAAGGTCTTATTACAAATGCAGTCATATTCGGTGACTTCTTCGGCAGAGGCGATAGCAACGAAGTGGCTGCACAGCTTATCGGCACTCGGTATGAAGCATCTGCACTGAGAGAGCTGCTTAGTGGAATAGACCTATCCTATTACTTTGGTCCTGTCACACAGGAGGAATGGTTGGAATTACTTCTGTAATAATTTGTAACTATGGCTCGGAGAGCATACGCTCTCTGGGTTTTTTTTATTCTCGCATCCACCTATTTGTGACACCATCTCGTTAGATCGCTATATTTTATACCAATATTTATTTAAAAAACAGGATTTTTGAATATGTATGTCGAATATAGCCTTCAACAAGTTGTTGCAAATATAGGAGGAAAGTCATGAATTGGCTATCTAAAAGGTTCACATTCGTAGTCATTTCGGATGCAAACTCATCCGTTCGGCACTACCATATATCGAGGTTCATCTTGCTTTTAATTCCAACTATTGTCGCATTTCTAACTGTAAGCGCTTTTTTATTCTTCTCTCTCTTCTCCAAGCATACGGCCATTACTGATCAACTTAAGGCTGAGCTTACTGCATCAACAGACCTCTACGAACAGCAGCTAACTGAGAAAGAAGTCAATATTACTACCATGCAAGCCGACTTGCTCCATTTATCTGAGCAAGCTAAGTTGATGGAACAAAAGATGGTCGAAATATATGATCTGGACGCTCAGCTCAAGCAGCTAGTGGGAATCGATGAAGGCATATCTGTTGCCCGCACGAGTGTTGTAACAGAAGAAGGTGGACAAGGTGGTGAGGAGTTTCTTATTCGGGATGAAGCGCCGAACTCACTTGTGACGGAGACGAAGAAAAGCTATTCCGATATTCACCTTCAAATGGATGAGCTTAAGCCACATTTAGAAGAAACGAAGCAGGCCGTTATTAAGTACCAAGCTCTATTAGAAATAACACCAACCATCTGGCCAACTGATTCTCGCAAGGTGACCTCGCTGTTCGGGGCACGTAAAGACCCTTTTACAAAAAGATCAACCTATCATTCCGGCCTCGATATCGGTGGCGATAGAGGTGACCCTATCTATGCGGCGGCAGATGGTATCGTTACGTTGTCAGATCGAGATCGCATACATGGTAATAACATTAGCATTGATCATGGCAGAGGCTTACAAACTCGCTATCTCCATCTAAGCAAACGATTAGTCGATGTGGGTGTCACGGTCAAGAAAGGCCAAATCATCGGAGAACTAGGCAACACAGGTCGAAGCACAGGACCACATCTACACTATGAAGTATCGGTTAACGGCGTTGATGTCGATCCATGGACTTATATGAAGTCAAATCGAAAGGAACCGTGATATGTTTAAGAGCAAAGGCACCAAATTAAACCCGGATACGATGGATACTCTCATTGGCGAGGGTACAACATTTGAGGGCAAAATTAAGTCTGAAGCTAGCATTCGCATCGAGGGGCATGTTATCGGAGACATAGAATCAACAGGTGATGTGACCATCGGAGAGAACGGCTCTGCCCGCTCTGATATCGTCTCGCGCGACCTTATTCTGGCTGGTCGATTAAACGGAAACGTAGAGGTCAAAGGCAAATTAATCATTCGTGCATCAGGAACACTGATTGGCAACTTAACAGCACATAGTCTGCTTATAGAATCGGGTGGCGTATTCCACGGTACTAGTCATATGACGGCCAAAGAATCAAACGCGGCTCAGTAAGAGTTTTGATGGATTCAATACCCTTTCTAATCGAAGAATGCCAGGACGTTTTAGCATCCTGGCATTCTTTTTTTCATATAAACGACCAGACGAGTTAGGGTCTAACTAAGCTAAAAATTGCTTTAGATTATTAAAGCTAATTGCGAGGCTTTCGAATGGATCGCGCAGACATTCATCTTGTTCAACTACATACCATTCCACGCCAATTTCACGACAGGCTGCAATGATTTGATTGAAATTAAGATTGCCTTCACCAATCTCCGCATAAACCTGCTTGTTATCTACAATTGCTAGATCCTTTAAATGAACAACGCCCATACGACCCTTTACTTTACCAATCATGTCTACGGGATTAGCTCCGCCAACCTGTACCCAGTATGTATCAAGTTCAAAGCCGAAAGCGTCATAGTCACTCTCTTCTCTTAATATATCCATACCTGTTCTTCCATTAAACTTTTCAAATTCAAAATGATGATTGTGATAAATAAACTGAAGATCATGCTCCTGTAAACGTTTCGCGATCTCAGAAAACTTCTTCGCAAAATCTGTATAGCCCTCCGCATTTCGATACTCAGTAGGTAGACCACCTAATCCAACATACCTGCAGTTCCATAACTTATGCTTTTGTACGGAGTAGTCAAGATTGTTTACTAGCTCATCATAGCTTACATGTGTCGCACAAATTTGTAGTCCTACTTCATCAACTATCTCTTTGATCTTCTCGGGCGCAATTGGCCCTACTCCTGAAACCTGTACCGCTTGATAGCCAATTTCTTTGACTTTGATCAACGTTTGCTTGAAATCCTCTTCGTTCTTGCAAAAGTCTCTCAGCGTATATAACTGCGCTGCAATATTAGATATATTCATCTTATTCCCGCCGCCTTCATCATTGGATTAGAATCATATAAATGATGCTCTTATTGTACCATCCTGAAGGCGGAGGAAACTTAACTGTGGTTAATGAACCTATGACTCGTATTTGATTCTAATTGAACATTTCACACTAATAGCAAGTGTATTACTTATAAACTACTCCTACATGATATTCCACAACATCTCGAATAAGCATATACGTATCGCCGTCAGTTAAATTCTCAGGGTCTGCAATCATCGATAAAACAGCTTCCTTAACCCAACCCTTAGTCTGCAATTCGGATACTGCGTTCTCAAGTGTAGTATGGATGCCGGCTGAAGTACAAATGATAAGTGCCGCTTGCTGCAAGGATAATGGTCCAAGTGGTTCTGAGACATCATTTAACGCTTGTTCAAGACTTCCAGGGAAATATGAAGCGTGTACTTGGCTAACACCATTCATATTGCGCACAAAGCGTGTAGGGTTAGAAATAAGATCCAAATCAAATTTACTGTTATCATACCCGCCGAATGCTACGCCCATGCTGACTGCTGCGAGMAATCCCTTATAAGCCTTATGCTTGCTGTATTCCGTTGGTTCAATCTTATTCATGGTCAAATCCATGCCCTGCTCAACAAGCACGGCACGTAAAGCTTCTATATTTTCCTTTGATTTCGATAACTCACGGAAAGTAATGTTTTGGTCGATGCTAAGCTTTGCCGCAGCACCAGCTGCTTGAGCAGTTGCCATTCCTAACGGAATAACACGCGCACTTCCGTGTGGAATAGTGTCAAAGCTTGCTGCACGGCCGACAACAAGCAAGTTGTCCACTTTTAGAGGAACGATTGTGCGAAAAGGAACACCATATTGCTCCGGCGACATTACAATAGCTCCATTATCGTTATTACTTAACCTCTGAATGTCGACAGCATAAGATCCGTATGCAATTGCATCCCATTGATCACGATTTTCTAATAGATCCGTAGCTGTTAATCGGTATTCCCCTTGAATATGTCTAGTTTCTCGTATATACAATTCAGGTGCAGTACCGACAAGCTTAAGATCCTTCAGCTCAGGAAAATTTTCCTTAAGGAAAGCAGTGATAAGCTTCGCTTCTTTCTTGCCGATCTCAAATGCTTCTTCAATTGATTCAGGATCCAATGGATCAATGCCAAAAATATGCATCGCGTTAATTAGAATGGTATCGTCGTTTTGTCTTCCGATATTGAGCCCTCGAAGGCCGACTCGATCCGGGTTAGAGGATACATAATCTTTGGCGTCCTTAAAGCCCCACGCGCTCATTTTGTCAGTACCCGTTCCATCATCTCTTTTGTTAAAAGAATCCCATATTTCTTGGGTGACACCACTAAGCTTAAAGACTAGCGTTACCGCCATTTTAGCATCCGGATTGCCCAAATCTTGTCGACCAGTAGTAAACGGAACACCTGCTTCTGCCGCTATATCTGCATCCTGTGTTGCGTCAATAACAACCTTTGCCTGAACATTCGTTTCAACGCCATCTTCCTTCACAATCGTTAAGCCAGTGATGGAAGACACGTCGTTTACCGTCTCTATCATTGGTTTCATGGACTTAACTTTCATTAGAACCTCAATGTTAGGTTCGTTTTTCACCATTTGATTGAATACCAGCGCAGCTGTATTCGTATCTACTGATGTTCCTTCCACCTTGTCATACCATTCTTGAAATAGCCCTTTGTTCAAGAAATTATGCTTCCAAGCTACATCCGATTTTACTGGCGAGTAATTCAAATCAAGTGTATTCAGCCATCCGATTGTAATTAATCCACCTAATATTTCACGTTCCTTACCATCTACCAACAGCACCTTCAATCCATTACGAGCCGCCGAGACAGCTGCAGCCACACCCTCCGGATCAGTGCCAGCTACAATGACGTCATATTTTTTTTTCACATCGGTTATTGTCTCAGGTATAATTGATTCTTCTTGCAGTTGATTATTGTTCGTATTATTTTGTTTCACCCATAATACAACTGAACTAGCAATAATAATTAGTAAAATAGCAAATACAACGGTCCATTTTCTCTTCTGAATCAATTCAAAAGTCAACCCCTAACAAATTTGTTTAACAAGCCCCTATTCAATACGTTTAATCTGCTTAAATAGTTGCGCAAAACAAAAAAAGAATGGGAATCCACCTATTATTCCCTCTACCTTATTCCTTTTATGACAAAGAAAACCGAAAAGACCACAGGAATAATTTCCTGAATCACACTCGACTCAAGAATAAACACTATCCATCCTATAATC
>NZ_JBFUHJ010000350.1:0-5880 GCF_056402455.1 Paenibacillus sp. P4_A7
AGGTAGATCCAATGTCGACATATATTTAAAAACCATACGTGGAAAGAGTGTATGCAAATATGAAAATAAATCGAGTATCAAGCCAGCGCATGCTCGTACTGTTCCTCGCTGCGGTTATGCTGCTCGCTGCGGCAGGCTGCAGCAAGGGAGCACAGACGAACGAGAATGCGACTGAATCTKCCGTACAAGACGGCGATGTAATGCTTGTAATCGGTGCTTATTCGGTTGTGAAGGATGCGTTTGTTGACCTGTTGCCTAATTTTCAAGCTTATTGGCTGCAGCAGACGGGTCAGAAGGTTACGTTCCAAGAATCCTATGAGGCTTCAGGTACGCAAGCGCGAGCCATTGCCGGTGGATTCGAAGCGGACGTCGCTGTTCTCGCAATGGAAGGCGACCTAGACAAAGTAGCCGCCGCCGGTTTCATTACACATGATTGGAAGGCTCAGAGCAATTCGGGAGTTATAACGAATTCAATTGTCGTACTAGGAACACGAGCGGGCAATCCATCAGCGATTCATGATTGGAAGGATTTAACTCGCGAGGGTGTTAAAGTATTGTATCCGAATCCGAAAACATCAGGCGGAGCACAATGGGACATAAACGCTATTTATGGTGCGGGGTTGAGGCTTTCCGAGGAAAAAAGCGGAGCTAAAGATACTGAATATGCAAAAAGCTTTCTAAAGTCCGTTCATGCAAATGTCGAGTCGCTGGACAAGAGCGGACGTGCTTCAATGGCTGYGTTTGAATATGGCGTCGGTGATGTAATTGTCACTTATGAGAATGAACTGCTCGCTCGAATCAAGCAAGGTAAGAAATATGATATCGTTATACCAAAGAGTACCATACTGATTGAGAATCCAGCTGCGGTTGTAGATAAAAATGTGGAAAAGCATGGTACTCGCAAAGTAGCGGAAGCTTTTGTCGCTTACCTGCACAGCGAAGAGGCTCAACGGTTGTTCGTAGAGCATGGCTTCCGATCTGTAGATGAGACGGTCGYTGCAGAAACTTCAGGTAAGTATATAGTGCCGGAAGATTTATTTGATATCTCGTATTTAGGCGGCTGGCCAGAGGTCAGAAAGAACCTATATTCCAAGAAAGGTATCTGGTATCAGGTGCTGGCTGGTATTTAATATATTTTTGGCAGATAACCGTTCTAAAAATGCAGCTCCTGCATATGATAGGTAAGGTAGCCCGATTTTTGCAGCTCATCACATAAGGCATGCAAATAAATAGAATAGGGCAGCAGGAGGAACACAGCTTGAAATACAATTCTCGTAATGAAAGACAAAGGCTTGCTCAGAACAAGCATGTAAACAACAGTATTTTACCGGATATTGAAGCAACTCTAGCGGAGATCATAACGTATCTTGAAGCTAATCCAGATGATGGCATTGCTCAGGTGCAGTATCGACAGTTTATGGACAAACGAAATCAATTGAAACCGACTTGGGTGGACAAATACGAAGATATTCCTAACTCGGAAATGCTTGCTTAACAAAATAGAGGTTGAAGAAAAGGGAGAATTTGTGCCGGAGAAATCCGAGATGCGAATTCCCTTTTTTTGTGTTGTATAACGAAATTATGAGTCTAACGTACTAAAAAACAGAGCATTACACGAAATGTATTAGCAAATAGAAGTAGGCTAGCATGGGGGAACAGCAATGAGAAATAAAATAAGAAAAATAAAGTTGAGAACGATAGTTATAAGTTTTATCATCGCAATTGGAGTTATCTTAGTTGGAAGCTGGGGAACGTTTCGTCTACTGGTGAATGCGCAGGAAATTGGACAGCTGGAGGAGCCGCTGCCGGCGGCCACTATTTTGTATGACCAGAAGGGGAAGGAAGCAACACGCATTTCGTTTAATAAAATTGAGGAGATAGAGTTCTCAGCTATTCCTAAGCATATGGTTGACGCCGTTATTGCGGTAGAAGATAAGCGTTACTTTGAGCATGATGGGATGGATATGAAAGCAATTGGACGAGCCTTTGTATCGAATTTCTTAGCCGGGGGGACGGTTCAAGGCGGCAGCACCATTACACAGCAGCTTGCAAAAAATGTATTTTTGTCGCAGGAGAGAACTTGGTCGCGTAAGTGGAACGAGGTGCTGCTTGCAAAAAAAATTGAAGAGAATTATAACAAGCAGGACATAATGGGAATGTACCTGAATCAGATCTATTACGGAGAAGGGGCTTGGGGAATCAAAAGAGCCGCTTACACGTATTTTGGCAAGGAAGTTAATGAGTTAACTATATCGGAATCCGCTTTGCTTGCGGGTCTTATTAAGGCGCCATCGGCGTTAACACCATATAAGTATCTGGATAAGGCTTCAGAACGTCGAAATATTGTTTTAAAGCTGATGAAGGACCAGAACTTAATTAATGAATCTTCGTATCAGGAAGCTTTAAACGAGCCGATAAAATTATTAAGCTCAAAGCCTAGTCGAGTAGATGATATTCAGTATCCTTATTATGTGGATCAAATTATTCGTGAGGCAATAAATAAATATGGTTTTTCGGAAAATGAAGTGCTGCAAGGCGGTCTGCGCATTTATACGGCGCTAGACACTCGTATGCAGCAAGCAGCAGAGCAGGTTTATGCACAGGATATGCTGTTTCCGAAGAGTGCAGCCGACCAGCTTATACAAAGCGGCGCGGTCTTGGTGGATCCACGAGATGGTGGGATAAGAGCGCTTGTGGGGGGAAGAGGAGAGCAGCCTTTTCGCGGCTTTAATCGAGCTGTTCAATTGAAGAGACAGCCGGCATCCACAATCAAGCCGATCGCAGTATACACCCCAGCTCTAGAGTCAGGGTACAAACCGAATGATAAATTGTTAGATGAGCCGATTAATATTGGCGGCTATGAGCMTCGTAATGCAGGCGGAGGCTACCATGGAGAAGTGTCGCTGTATGAAGCGCTCATTAAATCCTATAATATACCGGCAGTAAAGCTGCTTAATGAGATTGGAGTAAGCAAAGGAATAGACGCTGTAGAACGGTTTGGAATTCCGCTGTCAGATGGCGATCGCTCTCTGAGTCTTGCACTTGGCGGTTTGCAAGAAGGTGTTTCACCATTAAATATGGCCGAAGCTTTTGGTGTTTTTGCAAATGACGGGGTACGAGAAGTGTCACATGCGATTACCAGAATAGAGTCTGCCGATGGTCTAGTATTGGCCGAATTTAAAGATACATCGAGTGTGAAGGTAACGGAGCCAGAAATTGCACGTACGATGACTGCCATGCTCGAAGGTGTTATTAAAGAAGGTACAGGTGCTTCAGCGGCTCTGCAAGGGCGTTCTCTTGCAGGGAAGTCTGGTACGACAGATATGGTAGGAACAGTTGGTTACGGCGCTAAGGACAACTGGTTCGTTGGCTACACACCCCAGCTGGTTGGGGCGGTATGGATTGGCTATGACAAAACGGATAGCAACCATTATTTGACGACAAGCTCGAAGGCTGCGGCAACCGTTTTTCAAGAGTTGATGGCCGAAGCGCTCAAGGGCGAACCGATATTATCATTTCATGCGGTTCCGGGCAATCTGCTGAAACAGCAGAGCAAGAAAGAGCATCCTAATTCCAAAGATAAAGATAAAAATAAAGATCGTGATCATAACGACAATAATGATGATGATAAGAATGATTCAGATAAGAAAGAGAGTAAGAAAGATAAGCAGCAGCAAAAGGAGGAGAAGGAACGAAAGGAGCAGGAACGAAAAGAACAAAAACGAGCCGAAAGGGAAGATTGGAAAGAACGAGATGATTGAGAGGACTATTAGTAAGGAAAGATTGGTGGGAAAGGTCGAGAAGATCGAGAAGATCAAGAAGATCGAGAGGGCGTTTGTAAGGAAAGAATGGTGGGAAAAATCGACATGATCGATTGACGATTAGGAAGGATAGATTGGTGATCTGTGGGATAGATCGAGAAGATCGAGAGGGCGACTAGTAAGGGGAGTATGCTGAGAAACCTCATTGAAGAAATCAGATTTAGATTGGTGAACCTCGCTAATTATGCTCTAGTGAGGGAGCCTCACTATTTAGTAAGGCTAAACTCATTAAAGTTGCCCTAAGGAGATACTATGCAAGATATAGTGAGGTAAAACTCATTCCCCGTGAAGTTATCCTCATGGCGAGTGAGGTTTACCTCACTAATCACTTTGAGAGAATATAAATAAATAAAAATTAGTGAACCTTTCCTCATAATTAATGAGTTTTTCTTCACAGACTTCAGAAAACCAAGCTAACAACTTCAAAACAAAAACCTATCATAGCCCAACATAGCCTATCACAGCCCGCACAACGCAGCACCCACCATATAGCAACATAGCCAACCGAAGCCAACACCTATGCCAACATAGCCAAACGCTGCCCCAAAGTAGCCAACCGAAGCCCCACCTCAAAAATCCGCCAAATTGCTTCATTATGCACCGCAGCATCTAAACCATCTGTCTCTACGTTTCAATTATTCATTACGACAATCACAGGATTGAAAAGGGAAATTTGACTCTGTTATCGAATAGTCATATAGCAATAAAATGAGGATGTACATGAATCAGCTAGATATAAAAAGGAGACGACAAGGATGGAGTTAGGGCTAAGTGGAAAAGTAGCTATTATTACTGGAGGCAGTAAAGGAATAGGGCTTGCAACTGCATTATTACTCGCATCTGAAGGTGCAGAGGTTGCAATAGTAGCGAGAGATATGGATTCTTTAAAAAATGCTGCAGAACAAATTAAGTCGAAAACAGGCAAAGAGCCATTGATTATTAGTGCGGATGTATCGATCGAGAAGGAAGCAGAGCGAGCGGTTGCGGAAGCAGCGAACATGCTTGGCGGTGTAGATATTCTCGTTAACAATGCGGGTACAGCAGCGGCCCGACCATTTGCTGAGGTAGAGACGGATGCTTGGACGGCTGATCTTGATTTAAAGCTACTAGGTGCCGTTCATTTCGCACGTGCTGTTCTACCGTATATGCGCAAAGCAGGTAGAGGCGCAATCGTGAATGTGACGGCAATAGGAGGAAAAGCTCCTTCGGCTTCCTCTCTGCCAACCTCAGTTAGCCGTGCAGCTGGACTAGCGCTGACAAATGCCATGAGCAAAGATTTAGCAAGTGACGGTATACGTGTGAATGCGGTCTGTATTGGGCTAATTAGAAGTGCTCAGATCGAGCGGGTGTGGCAAGCCAAAGCACCTGAGCTATCTTGGGAACAGTTTGCAGCTGATCCTAGACACGGGATTCCGCTTGGCAGAATTGGTCGTGCAGAAGAAGCGGCGAATGTTATCGGATTTCTTGTATCGGAAGCGGCCTCGTTTGTTACCGGCACTTCGATCAATATTGACGGAGGTATGTCACCCGTATTATAAGTAATCATCGATTTCGTACCTTGATGCTGCCTGAGAAAAATATTGTATTTGCGTATTTGATCAAAGTATAATACCATTAGATTATAATAATTCTAAAAGAAAACCCTTTCAGGAAATCGTTGGTATGAGCGGATAAGCATTGTAACGAAGGAGGTATCCCATAGATGATGAATATTACTTCAGAAGTGGATAAAATCAACCGACAATTAACAGCGAATGGCTATAAATTAACAACTCAACGTGAAATTATATTGCGAGTTCTACTTGAAAATGAAAAGGATCATTTGAGTGCCGAAGATGTGTTTATGCTCGTAAAGGCCAAGTATCCAGAAATCGGCCTTGCTACGGTATATCGTACCTTGGAGCTGTTAGCGGAGCTTCATATCGTAGCAAAGATGAATTTCGGCGATGGTGTAGCTCGCTTCGATCTTCGTGATGAGGATCATGAGCATATGCATCATCATTTAATTTGTCATGCGTGCGGTTCACTGAAAGAAATTAAGGATGACTGGCTTCTGGAG
>NZ_JBFUHJ010000351.1:0-5861 GCF_056402455.1 Paenibacillus sp. P4_A7
GCATCTTCATTATTTGCTCAAAGATTTGGAGGACTCGTATTACGAACCTTACCGGCATGTCTCTCATTTAATTCCCAGCCATCTTGACCCATCGACGATTCGTATCTTTCATCATGTGAAGATATACCAATTGTTTTATGAAATTGTGTTTGATAAGAAATCGTCGTTGTCTTACTATTATTCGTTGTTAGAGAAAATAAAAAGCTTAATGCACGACAGTACTTCAGTCAACCAATTGAGGGATATAGACGTCTCTTTGCTAGTCGCTTATCAGGCAAATGCCATTATGGGCTTGCTCATCCAATGGGGCGAAGAGGGCTTTGCTCGCAGCCCGGAGTATATGAACGAACAGCTCACGTATTTTTTGAAAATGCACGAACAGAAATCGTCCTCTGAATAGTTAACAGTATCTGCAAAAAAAAAAAACTCTCTGTTCCCGGATGGGATCTGAGAGTTTTTTTATTATGAAGCAAAAAGTAGTCATACTGTTACTTCCTTAAGGTCATTTCACAAGGGACATGGTACTTTTTGATGCGATGAAGAATATTATTAAAGCAATGGAGGATAACGGCATTAATATACTAATTCACGTGTCATTTATTGGAGTCCGAAAGGACGCTTGCTACATGAACGATACCAAATTTGGTTGCAACGACCGAGAGGCATAGGTTTTACTGGTAAAGACAACCAAAGCATTAATCCTTGCAAGAAGCTGGGTTAAGGTTTTGGTTTTTGTGTTCCTATTGCCTGGTGGAYGGATTTCTCACTGTTCACAAGCTTTTAAATAGTTTATAATTATCAGATAATGATAGATATATGAATCTATAAATAATTGTAATACACTATGAAATGTTTATAATTGAAACAGAAAAGGTGTGTGACTAGGTCTCGCCTGGGCAGAAGCTCCTACAACCTTTCTGTAATTACAAGGTATAAGGATGGGAAAAATGAGCAGCATAGAAACTAAAACAGACGTCATCTTAATTGGTGCCGGAATCATGAGTGCGACTTTAGGGACACTTCTAAAAGAATTAGTACCAGAATGGAAAATTACAGTGTTCGAGAAGCTCGAAAATGCAGGAGAAGAAAGCTCTAACGAATGGAATAATGCAGGAACAGGCCATGCGGCACTGTGCGAACTTAACTACACTGACGAAAAACCAGACGGATCTATAGATATTAGCAAAGCAATCAAAGTTAATGAACAATTTCAGCTTTCCATGCAGTTTTGGTCTTATCTTGTAAATAGCAAGCTGATACGTAATCCGCAGGACTTTATCATGCCATTGCCTCATATGAGTATGGTACAAGGGGAAGAAAATGTAACGTTTTTAAAGAAACGGTTTGAAGCGATGACCAAAAACCCTCTTTTTCAAGGGATGGAATTTTCCGATGATCCTAAAAAACTGATGGAATGGATTCCGCTTATTTTACAAGACCGTCCTACGAATGAATCAATAGCGGCAACCAAAATTGACTCTGGAACGGATGTCAACTTTGGTGCTTTAACACGCATTCTGTTTGACCACTTAAAGAGTAAAAAAGTCGATATCAAATACAAGCATAGCGTTGATAATATTAAACGAACTAGCGACGGCTCGTGGGAATTGAAAGTAAGAAACGCCAGCGGTAACATTGAACGCCAGACTGCCAAATTCGTCTTTATCGGTGGCGGGGGAGGAAGCCTGCATTTACTGCAAAAATCAGGTATTCCTGAAGGGAAACATATCGGAGGATTCCCGGTAAGCGGAATATTTATGGTATGTAATAATCCGGCTGTAGTAGCGCAGCATCATGCAAAAGTATACGGAAAAGCTAAGGTTGGAGCTCCTCCAATGTCAGTTCCGCATCTCGACACAAGATTTATCGACAATAAAAAATCGTTGCTATTTGGACCGTTTGCTGGCTTTTCACCAAAGTTTTTAAAAACCGGTTCAATGTTTGATTTGGTAACTTCCGTAAAACCAGATAATCTCGTAACTATGTTATCGGCAGGTGCAAAAAACATGTCATTGACAAAATACCTGATCGGGCAAGTTATGTTATCCAAAGAAAAGCGCATGGAAGAGTTGCGAGAGTTTATCCCCACCGCCAAAAGCGAGGATTGGTATTTAGAAGTTGCTGGCCAACGTGTGCAAGTAATCAAAGATACTGAAGCTGGCGGCAAAGGTACACTTCAGTTTGGTACGGAAGTAATAAGTGCCGCTGATGGCTCGATTGCAGCATTACTAGGTGCTTCTCCAGGTGCTTCTACAGCTGTTCACGTTATGCTTGAGGTACTTAAAAAATGCTTCCCGCAACATATAAAAGAGTGGGAACCGAAAATTAAAGAAATGATTCCTTCTTATGGCGTGTCACTAATGAAAAATCCAGAGCTTCTGAAAGAAATTCATACTTCTACAGCAGAGAMCCTAGGTCTAAGAGAAAAAGAACTTGCCTATAATTAAGATATTTATTCTTCTATGATGAAGTGATTGCGTGAATAATACGATATCATTTAAAAAACAAAGAATTTTTGATCTAGCTATAGATCAAAGGTTCTTTTTTTCTGAAAAATTACAATTAGAGAGACAAAAGGGAGGCAAGGACGGAATAAGGCAAAGGTGACCAAGTTTTATTGGCCGCCTTTGTCTTAAATATCTCCAACATTACGTAGGGTTCTTGAACAGTAAATCCAGTTTCAATATAGTCTGGTTTATTGATTACGTAATCCATTAGATATACTATCCGTGATTTGCTAACCGTGTTGCCACCACATATGCATCATTATTCGATGGATTGAGGGAATGGCGCATTTGTATCAAACGTTTGATATGATGTTCTAATCCTTACCCCAGTATTTTTCTATAATGGCATCGCGGCCAGAGTATACTCGGGATTCTTTATAGAACTTAGGATCCTTACGATGATAATTCTGATGATATTCCTCCGCCGGGTAAAAGATAGAAGCTTCCTGTATCCCGGTAACAATAGGTTTGTCAAATCGGCCACTTTTTTCAAGCTCTTCTTTAGACTTAATGGCAAGCAAACGTTGTTCTTCATTATGATATAAGATGGCAGCACGGTATTGGCTCTTACGATCATTACCCTGACCAGTGGCATCGGTAGGATCAATTTGAGGCCAATATAGCTCAAGCAACTTTTCATATGGGAAAATAATCGGATCAAAATTGATTTGGACCACTTCTAAATGTCCAGTATCCCCAGTAAGTACTTGCTCATAAGTAGGATTTTCAACTGTACCGCCCATATAACCGGATACAATACCATGTATACCTGGTTGTTCTTCAAATGGACTTACCATGCACCAGAAGCAGCCTCCGGCAAACGTTGCTTTTTCAATCAAACAAATTCCTCATTTCAGTTGAGTGATAATAAAGTTGTTAGTATAAATCATTATTATAATAATATTAGTAAACCAAGTCCATACACGATAACATTTATTAGTTGATCCCGATATTGTAAGAGAGAGCAGTATAACGGAAGGAGCTTCATGTAAAGAAGTTTAAGAAACAGATGAAATAATTTAAGAAAATTTTCATTTTTGACGTCATTTCTTTTTAATTAGTTTCCCTTATTCTAAATTGAATGATTAGGGGGAAACTAAGGATGAAGAAGTGRATTTTTGGGATTGTTATACTTTTGTTGCTTAGCTTTGGAGCTGTTCAACACAAAACGAAAGTCATTAATGAGGAACTACTAGAAAAAGCCTATCAAGTTCAAGAGGTAATTCCCCAAAAGAACAAAATTACTGTAAAAGTAACAAAAGACCAGATTTACAAGGGCAATTTGTTGTTGGTTAATAAGGATCATCCTGTACCTCAAGGAGGTGCAGAGTCTAAAGCGGTTAATCTATTTCAACATAAAGAACTAATAAAGGGATTCAGTTTGCTGGATAACACGATTCAGCTATCTCCAAGCATGGTGAAGAAATTTTCAACGATGATTGCAGCAGCAGAAAAGAAAGGAGTTAGCCAATTTTTAATAAGCAGCGGTTATCGAGATAACAAGAGACAAAATGAGCTTTATAAAGAAATGGGTGCTGAATATGCGATGCCAGCAGGACATAGTGAACATAACTTAGGCTTATCGATTGATATTGGATCAACTCAAGCGAAGATGAATCAAGCACCTGAAGGAAAATGGTTGAACAAAAACGCATGGAAATACGGGTTTATATTACGTTATCCTAAGGACAAAACCGATATCACAGGCACTCTCTATGAGCCATGGCATTTTCGCTATGTTGGTTTGCCGCACAGCGCAATTATGCAAGAGAAGAATTTTGTTTTGGAAGAATATTTGGATTTCTTGAAAGAACAGAAGACCATTACGACTACAATAGATCATCAAACCTATGAAATCTTTTACTATCCGATCTCTAGAAACATAACCATCCATGTGCCGGAGAATAGTCGCTATGAGATTTCTGGAAATAATATGGAGGGCGTGATTGTAACCGTGTATTCCTAATGAAACAATTTATGTATTCCCAACGTCAATTTGATTAAAGGAGTTGAACGACATTACGATTAGAAAAATGACACTTTATTTTTTCATAATATGTACATTACTCCTCATGGCTGCATGCGGACGCGAAGCGGAAGTAAACAGAGAGAATGAGCCTGGCGATGTAGAACCACCGGTGCAGGAAGAAATACAGCAGGTAATGGCCATAGAGAAGGGTGAGATTGTCTCCATTAACGGCAATAACGTATTAGTAACCGCGTATATTGATAAAGGAGATGACTCTTATGTTGAGGCGTATTCGTTGAAAATTACCGAAAAAACAGAGCTGCTTGATCGTGATGGTTCGACAGTAACAAAAACGGTTCTTCTCGTAGGCGCTCAAGTTGAAGCGTGGTACGATGGCCCCTTACAGGAGTCTTTTCCTGGTGGAGCTCATGCAGCGAAGCTGATCCTTTTAACGAGTGACCAAGAGCAATTGAGCATCGACAGATCAGAAGCGGTACGAATTGCGCTGGAGGCACAGACTGAACTGGCTCCATGGGCAGTTAAGAAGGCAGAGAAGGATGCTTCAAATGAATTTTGGAACGTAGAGCTTGTTCATTTTGAACATATCAAGCAGCCTGTCGACGTACTAATTAATGCGAAATCAGGTGTGATTACGCAAGTTCCTAAAATGGAAAATGAGGCGTTTCGCGTATATACTCCAGAACCTGCCGAGGAGCTTGGAAATGTGTTTGTCGTAGAAGGTGAGGCTCGTGTATTCGAAGGAGTGTTCAGTTGGAGTCTAGAGGACGGACATCAAATATTAGCAATGGGCGTAGCTCATGCTGAAGCAGGTGCGCCTGAGTGGGGTAAATTTTTGATAGACGTCAAATTTGATTTTGCCGTGCAACCAAGTATGGTGCTTGTACTTTCAGTCAAAAGCCCAAAAGACGGTACTGAACAGCATACGCTTGCTATTCCTTTGCAGGTGCAGGAAAAATTTATCAAAGCAAGGTCAGTGGAATAAAATACTAGACCTCTACAGTTCACTTCTTACTAGGATTTCTCACAGCGTCAACAGCAAATTCGGAGAAGTTTTCTGATTTATTAAATGATTTTAAAATACTAAACGATAATGATACAATGATAAGAAAAAAAAGCAGGTGCATACAGTGTCAACAACTTCTGAAAATATTTCTTTTATGGATTTCATGCTCAACCCAAGCTTTCTAGAGTTTAATAATGTTGAACATGAAAAACAGCCACGGATGAATCCTATTATTGAGGAATGGGATAACAAAACGTTGATTAATAATATATCAAAACTTAACCGTGAATTACTAAGACGTGATGCTCATGGATTAGAGAAGTCGCCATTTTCAGAATCAAATCAAGAATTACATTTACAT
>NZ_JBFUHJ010000352.1:0-5860 GCF_056402455.1 Paenibacillus sp. P4_A7
GCTGAGAAGAGAGTTTGATTGGAGCCAACAAGAATTAGCCGATATATTAAATACATCGGCCCAAGTAATCTCTAACTGGGAAAGATCAACAAACGCTCCCGATCATAAAGCAATCCTTGAGTTAGCAAATGCTTTTGATGTGACTACAGACTATTTACTTGGAAGAACAGACATTCGAAAATCTATACATTCTAATGAGTTGGAAGAGATAGATATTGCTCAATTTTTCAATGCCCACAAGAACCTTTATTTCGGTGAGACACCTTTATCACCTGAACTAATCAAATTGTATTTAGAGATTATGTATGTTTTTACAAAGAATTTAGATGGGCTTTCCAAAGAGTCTCATTAATAATATTCACTATTTTTGTTCTGTTTCCTGGTCTCCATCATTTTTTGAATACTTGATAAGTATTTTTCTAATTTGTTACTATCAAACTCAGACTGCATATTAAGCGCAGAACACAATAACCAACGTTCATTTGCTATATCGTAACAATAAAGTAGCTCTTTGTTTCTTTTATTTTGTTTTGCAACTAAGTTCCATCCACCGCTCAACATGGCCATTTCAAACCACTGTTCAGTGATTGCTTCAGGACATGAGTAGAGTGTTGAATTAAAGCTAACTCCTCTATGGGTTACATATGCAATTCCTAGTTTACTCATATTGTCATCCCCTTTACAGATACTATCAACCATTATATCCGTATAGTTATATAAATATAACTATACGGATATTTTTATTTAAGTAGATTCTGTTATTTTCATTAACTTCTGTTTCCGACAATATTCTTTTACTATATGAGCGCCTTGTTTATTATGAATAGTGGTAATAGAACACCCGATTCTTTGAGCTACGTTTTTTAATCTAATTTCAATATTTTCATTGATCATTTGATTGCAATGCTCTTGTAAAGTTCTTATAAATTTGCTGTCTACTTTCTTCTGACTAATGTTATTCTTTTTCAACAATGCAGTCATAACTTCTTGATGGTAACGATAAATAAGATGTTCATTATTACAATCCCAAACTTCCCACCTTCTTATGTTTTCGACTTTCGCCCCTTCATTTATTGCCTTGACAACCTTTTGAAGAAAATCTCTTTTGATTGTGTACATGGAGTACCTAAAGATTCCTCTTGCATGGAAGTATGCAATTGCTCGCTCTATTCGGTTACGCTTCACCCCAAATATCAATTCACGTTCTGGCCAAGTTAACTTTAAGTAATCGGTTCTTAAAGATAATTTCCGAAATATTTTTATGAAATAAGTACGCTCTACTATCACTTTATATTTATCAAAAGCAAACTCACAACAACATTCCTTGCAGTAGAAATAAGAAAGCAATTTTTTACCTGCATGCTCATAAGACTGTGTTGCTGTTTCTATTATTGTTTCCTTAGTGTTAAAGCCCGCACACCATGGAGCAATACATTTAGGAGTCGTCAATTGAACAGAGGTTTTAATAACTGAATTAATAAAAGTGCTCGGTAACGATTGTTGTATGAAATTTGAAACTTCAATTTTCGATTTATTTAGCGTATTGAGAACAAAGTCAATATTAGGAGTAGATTTGGAAGTAGAACCTCTTGCACATTGAAGAAGTATCACACTTAGTGAGTGTTTTATTATCACTGCTTTCGATGAAAAAATTTCAGCACTATTACAAACGACATACAATAAACGCAATGCTAGTTCACTGTGCGACATTGATAGCGATGTAGTATGGATTAGATATTCCCAGTTTCTGTACCACCATTCCTGCTGAGATAATTCCTCTGGTTCAGCAGTTTCTGCTTCACATAAATTTAAGGGGTTAAAACAGTAAGGGCATTCATGAACATTGATTAAATCTTTTATCATTATTTCCTTCTGACAGTTTCCGCATTGATTAAGCAATTTTAGTTGATGTCCAATACACACCTGTATTCCTCGCACTTTCCAAATCGTCTTTAAAAACTGACCTTCAGCTAGACATTTCGGACAATAAAAAAGTTTATCTCGAACAACACCGTCAATGAATCTTACATCCTCCACTTTACTCTTGCCTTTAAACAGGTCTATAACCCCTGTAAAACTACTCAAGTTCACTTCGTTCTCAGAGATTCCGGTTATTCTAAGCAATTCCTTATTGAAAATATTAGATGGATAGATATCAAGTTTATGAAAATCTCCTCTATGTAAGTTATACTTGCTTATCCTTGTGGCGTTGAGTAGTGATAAAAGGGGATAATTATTTAGTTTTGAGCATCGCAATAAAAAACTATGAAATGACTCTCCACCTTGAATTTTCGGACGTACAGTTAATCTCTCCATCAATTAGCCTCCTTGGTCTTTTATAGTACTATTCTGACCAAGAGTAGAATCTATTTATTCATTATAGGGATCGGAACATTTCAATTGTGATTCTAGATGGATTATCCAACATTTCATTATGACCAAATCAATTTCAGTTATGGAACCGATCACTTCAGATTTTTATTTGGTGTAATAAATGTACAAAGAATGTTAAGCATAAGAAAGAGCAGATTAACTTAACTCTGCTCATTGTTTATTTCCCTATGGGATTTTTCAAAATCCACTACTTGTTGAATTAACCAACTCATATAGCTGCATTCTGATATATGAAGCTATTTTTGCTTAAAGTAACAAACCCTATCCGAGCGTTCGTTTGTACCTCACCATTGTTTTGTTAATCCATTTTAATTTGAGGAACATAAAACGGATTAAAACCTGTTTTGCTATTAGTAACCAAGTTTTCTGTATGATCTGGCTCAATAGCTAATATTTCATATTCCTCATCATCAAACATAAACAGTTGTAAATTATTTTTCCCAATGCTTTCGTAAGCTGTTCTAATTACTTTCCCTATAGCTTTGCAATTGCTTTGATCGAAGGGTTTTGATATATGGTCAATAACCAAAATAGGAATAATAGGATATCTACCTTCTTCCAAAAGCAATTTTAGAAACCCAAGATATCCACATAATTGAATTAGTGTATGTCTTGCCATACTTCCTATGTAATAATTAACTGATATCTTCTCTTCCAATTCTTTTTCATCAATCGCAGCTTTCAATATCGTTGGTTGTAAAATATTCCCTCTTTTTAAATATTGTATTTTAAAGCCCTCTTGCTTAATATCATCATCTACAACTGATGAAATTTCTTTAGCTGATTGGTAAAGTTCTGTTATATACTCAGACAAATAATTCATCTTTTTACTGTCGTCAGAATTTTGCAATACTTTTAATTCATTGCGTACCTCTTTAATTCTTTTCATTTTCTCTTTAAGTTCCTCATCACAAGAACGAATATCCGCTGATAGATAATCTTCTATTAAAACAATAGCTTTTGCTTTTTCTTCCAATGTGAAAACCTTAAATCTAGAATCATTTCTTCTGATTTCATCCTTTAGTATGTTCCGCTGTTTCTTTAGCTCATTTATAGTATTGTCACTTATCAAATATTTGTTAAACGATATCGTTGTATCAAGTTCAGTAGTTATTTTTTTTAGGGGAGAAATTAAATAGTCAAAATCACTATTCCCTTTTAGTATTACATTCAACTTTTCCAATAATAATTTTCTGTTTTCATTATCCTTCTCAAGTTGCTTGGAATCTGCGATTCTATTCTCGTAAACTTTTATTTGTTCAGTAATGTTACTGTACATAACTTCTAGCTCTGAAATATTTTTCTCTTTATTATTCTTAACTACATGCTGCATTTCTTTTATTCCTTTAAGTTGTTTTCTTACATCATCAGCATTTTTTCCTGTATACCAAGTGTTAACACCCAGTTTTTGAAGATTAGTGTTTACTTGTTTGATAATGAAATCATATCTTGCAGAATTAACTTCTAACATTTTCACTTCCTCTAATAAATCGTTTAGTTCTTTTTGTAATTCATAAATTTTCTCAAGATTTTTATTAAATATAAAATTCAAAATAGGTGCTAATTTGATTGAATACTTTACATCACTGCATTTGTCAAAAAAATCATGTATTGCCCCTTGTCTCTTCTCACCAAGAAAATTAAACATCGTAAAAGATCTATAAGTTAGTTCTTCCTCTGTAAAGCTCCTTATATCTTTTAGAAGATCTATATCTTGTGCAAATATAGAATTTAACTTCTCTTTATATTCTCTCAAACTAATAGCATCATTTTCTTCTTCATTAGAGTAATATAAGAAGTTTTGACCAGGGTTCCTTGTTCTAGATATATTGTAACCGATTTCGTTATACTCAAATATCATCGTCGCCTTTTCTAATGAATCGCTATACCATGGTTTTTTTCTGATATCTTCCGAAGAACCAAACATAAAGTCAATAAAACTATAAAACTCGGTTTTACCTGAACTGTTTTTTCCTTTAAAGTAGTTTAATCCAGTTTTAAATTCATAAGTAAATTCACCACCGTCCACACCATAGAGTTCCAATCTATTTATCCTAAACATTATTAGTTACCTCTTTCATAAATTGTTTATCATTCATTCTTCTACTTTCTTCAATAGCTTTTTCTATAAACTTACTTTCTTCAAATAAAACTTTATTTCCACTCACCTTATACAAACTATATAACATATTGTTTTTCAAAATTATTTGTTCACTTGTATTAAGTAGATGTATCGACTTTATAATATATTCAATACTATTACAAAACTCAACATAATCACCAGATAAAAAAGAAATACATTTATATATAATATCTTGTGTATTGTTCCCATTGTAAACATTACCCAATATATACCGTTCTTTTTTAATCACGTATGCAAAAAAAAGCATCTTATTTACACTTAATTCTTTGTGTTTGTGTAATATATTTAAAATAATTTCGCAATAAATGCTTACCTGAATTGATTCTGCTTCAAATTTCAGCTGACTCATTTTCTTCGTCCTCCCATGAAATTTGATTTACTTTCGCTTCATCCTTAGTTAAATAAATTCCAGATCCGTAACGTATTTGTTCGTTATCTGCATGTGCATTACCCATCATCTTGGTTTCCTCAAGTCGATTAAATGGCTCATCTTTACGTTCTTTTTTTAGTTTGAATTTAACGGTTTCATAATTCTCATATGTTGTGTCTTCAATACTTTCAATTTTCACCAATTTATTTGTTTMCATATACTTTAATCGCAAGTCTTTATAATATTCACCATACACTAGATGTATTTTAATCAAAGATTGAGGCAATTTACATGCTAGAAGTTGCTTATATTCTCTTGAATTAGCAATAGTTAAATCATTAAAATCAACTGTATGAAGTTTCTTGAAATTAGAATAGTGAGGTTGGGTTATTTGTTCTGTCATTCTACAACAAATATCTTCTATTAATGTCATCAACTCAGCATAGCAAAAAACGTAAGGTTTTTTGTTATTAATACTTTCCATTATTTTCACAGTTACATGTTGTAATAATTCGTTTATTCGTTGATAAAAGACTACTTTATTTATTCCGGCTTTTCTAAAAAGTTCTGAACAATTATCATCAATTTTCTTATCAATATTATCTATAGAGACAAATTCATATTTCATCTTAATAGAATTATATATATTTTCAAAATCCTCAAAATTTTTATGCATTTTTTTAACTTTAGTAATAGTAGCTTTAGATCCCTTGGCTGATTCTTTAATTAGATTAAACTGTTCTATTGCAGATTTGCTAAACAAAATATCTATATTTTTATATTCATCCTCAGTAAACAATACATACTTGTCTACTTTATGTTCTGATGACTCAAGTAATATCCAATTAAGAAGAACTTTTATTGCAGTACTTTCTGAAATACTCGTCCTTTTAACTTGAACCGCGACATTTGTATTATTGCCAACTATTTTGTTAATGAAATTATCATTATAG
>NZ_JBFUHJ010000353.1:0-5853 GCF_056402455.1 Paenibacillus sp. P4_A7
TGCCTGGATAATCCATTAAGTGAACTTCCGATTCAGGTTCAGCATCTATCTTGCGACTTGGTGCCGATCGGCCAGAAAAATCCGATTCCAAAAACGACATATAATATCGAGCTAGTTCAGAAAGAAACTCCTTAGAATGCACTAGTCCTTCAATCATGCTTTTCCACTCCATACTCCATGTTTAGGTCTTTCTAATCATTACTATTTTACCTTACTAGTGTATTATGCTGACTAATAATAGATATCTTCACAATACCACAAAAGCTGCTGTGTTTAATAGTTATCCTTATAGTAGTACAATATACTCAAATTTGGGATTGAGCGTGGTAAATAGAGTGATTAAACTAGTTGCTTTAGATGCATGTTCTAAGAAAAAAAGCCGAGCTAGTTTTAGCTCGGCTTCTACTTTTCCAATGCCACATTCAAATCAAATGCCTTACCATGAAACGGGTAAACAACTTTGGGCCTTGTTTCAATCGATAAAAGTGAATAATCATATTGGAAATCACTCTCGTCCAGTTTATCTTTGCCTTCTTTTAAGACAGTTTTAACTGAGTGATGCAATAAAAGATTCTATGTTTTGGGTATTCCTAAAGTAGCATAATAGAACTTTTCGGATAGATATGCGTCATAAATATTCGATCGATCAACGAGAGGTAGTTGATGATCGATACTTTTCAGGAACCCCTAAACTCCATTAAACTTAATCATATTCATCATAATCGCGGAGATTATAAAACCTAGCAACTTGTACTACGTCAAAGTTGTCAAATCCCAACGAGTCCTTATGAACAGATCCTTTATCCATGGTAAAAGTAAATGTTGAAATGATCTGGGCTGTGTCCGTACTGACAAGTGCGGTTCTGCCAGTATGATCAACTTCATACCAAAGGACGATATCAATGTCCACATAACAGTCTAGGCATCTTTTTACATATTTATTCACTTTTGTGTATGAATCGGGATTTCTAATCAGTTCTAAAACAAATCGTCTAAATAATTATGAAACAATTTGTTATCCTCCTGAAAGTTTGGAAAAAATACCTCGATTAAACCCAGTAAAATCAATGATTTGAGTCACTAAGATTGAATTGAATTTCCTGAAAAGTTGAAACTGGTTAGCATTTGCTCCTGATAAAATGAAAAAAGCAGTAATGGTTCTTAGAAGTTGAACAAGGTTGTTCGATCTCCTTATAAGTTGGAAATCGTTTATCTTATTGTACGAGCACCATTGTGCGTTCCCGAAAAGATGAACTTGGTTAATTACTAAAAAAGTCGATATCCTTATGGACATCGACTTTTTATTTTACGTATAATCCTTGATTGAGAAGTCTTTAATCAGGAACGGGTTCACTGTTTTCTGTTCATTTAGATGACCATATCTGGCGAACGCTTCCGCAAAATCAATTAGCTCCACCCGCTCCCGTTTTTTATCGATAGCTAATTTAGCTGCACGCCGTATAAGCAACATGATGGAACTCATCGATCCATCGGAAGCGTAAAATATCTGTTCCGATACATCTGGATCTGTAAGATGCGACTGTTTCTCGAACACAACCATTAATTGTTCATCGATGTCGTGGAGAAAGGTCAGAAAATGTTCATTCTGTTCAAATGGTTTCATCTCGAGCCGTGTCGGAATCCTCCTGCTTATTTGAGGATTAATATCGAGAACGTCCAATGACGTATTAAGTCCAAATAATACAAAAGGTTTGCCTATTTCGTTGATAAACGCTTTGAACCAGTCAGACACGCGCAACACCACCTTTTTAAGGTCTCGGTCAACAAAATGCTGAATTTCATCGACCATAATTAATTGCACATTCTTATTTTTGATTAGCTCAGATAATCTCTGCATCTTTTGAGATGCAGTACCCTTCGTGAAGTAACGATCTCCAAGCTGCTTGAGCAACATCTCCGTCACCGCAACAGGAGTGGCTGGGCTGGGAATCTTGACAGATAAAATCGACATATTGTTCGACTTACCATCAGGTGACTGGATGACCTGTGCCTTCTGCTTACTATTTAAATAGGTCTCCAATATGGTTGTTTTCCCTGAACCTGTGGGACCGTAGATCAGGAGTGAGAGTGGATGCTGTGTCAGTTGCCCTTCTTTATGGGTTTCATCGATAATATCAAGTGCTTCCTCAAAAGAAGGATGCATGATACGTATTCCATTTACAAACCTTACTTTTTCTTCTATCGTCATTTCATTATTTGCTGCCTGCATTGTACGAACCCCATTTCGATTGTTTTTTTGTTGTACTTGGGAAAGCGATTAATTCACTGATTAATTGGGATGGCTGGTTCGTTTCGGTTTTTCCCGAGTTGACTACCTGGTTACAAAAGGATTGGATCGCATTTGGAGAAGACAACTTCAAATTTGTGGTTTTGTTTGAATGTGATTCCACTGAAGACGTTTCATTTTTACCCGGCTGTGAACGAGAATGGATTGGACTTACACAATCTACACAACGTAACTATGGCTATAACATCTACAAACATGCTTCCGGTCGCAGAGATTTTGTAGTCAAATTAGAAATGACAGATAAAATTACAGAATGAAACACAAAAACCCAAACATAATATGTTTGGGTTTTCCATACATAGGACCAGAGTGACATTGTGAATTAAGTAATTATTGCAAGATTATTTTCAATCAGCTTTTCAACTACAACACAATCAATCCATTGCCCCTCTAACTTGCTGTGTTTTTCGTAAATACCAACTTCCCGGAACCCACAACTCTTGCATAGGTTTCTGCTTGCGACATTAAAGTCAAAAATCCGTGAAGATAATTTCCAATATCCTAGCTGTTCTGCTTCTTTTATCAGAGCGTTTAGAAGTGCTTTCCCGATGCCTTTACCTCTTGATTGGTTATGGAGATAAATCGAAAACTCACCAACTCCAATATAACAATCACGTGGTCTGTAAGTAGAAATGGAAGCCCAACCTACAACTTCACTATTTAGTTCATATACAAGAATGGGATGACGTTCACTTTGTGCTTGGATCCATTCCGATCTATCTTCCACTGTCTTTGGTTTCGTTTCAAATGTTGAACTTCTTTCTGCAATTCCTTGATTATAGATCGCTGTTACAGCTACAACATCATTGATTTCAGCTCTTCTGATATATTCCAATGTCAACACCATCCTATATCAATAATGGTTCATTATAACAGACATGACCCCACTCAGACGAGTAGGGTCATTTCTTAATACTTATTTGTTATATAAACTTTCAAGTGCCTCTCGTTGAGGCGGTTTAATATTAACTTTGGTACGAATTCGTTTTGCCAGTTCTTCGGCTTCACTTATCGTCTGACTCTTCCCTAATGTAATCAATGTCCCTACTGCAACTGCGCCAGTTCTTCCACTACCACCGCCACAATGGAAAGCAACTTTCTTACCATTGTTATATGCCTCTACAACATGATTAATCGCTTGTTTGAATAGTTGGTCTTGTGGACCAATAGCATTGTCACCAAGAGGAACCTGAACCCATTGAACGGCTTTGTCTGGATATGCACACTCTGTCGCTTCTCCACGCAAATCAACAACTACTTCTATACCTTCATTTTTAATCATGTCTTCGACGTCAGATGCACCGCCAAAGAAAATCTTATCTTCAATTAAAGCTTGATAATTCTTTTGCATAATAATCTCCTTATCATTTCTTCTTAAATGATGCAAATGCAACAGCCACTGGAGCTGATAGAGGCGCGCAGCATAATGATATGTCACGGTCTTCTCCTGCAGATTCAAATTCAGAATCTTCTTTGGTATAGAATATCTCCCATGCATTACCGTCAGGGTCGTAAACCCAAACCTTGTCTTGCACCGCATAGCAGCATGTCGTATTCATCTCATCTATTAAAAGTAACCCGCTTTGACGAAGCCTTTCTCCCATGGCAAGAACTTCTTCGGTATCATTCACCTGAAAACCTAAATGGTTAAGTGCACCATTTTTCTCAAATGGTCGAACATTCATTGAAAAATGAAGAGGCGGTTCATCTAATTCAAATTTCGCATAGTTATCTTTAACCTTACTTGGCTCTCCCCCAAAAAAAGCTTGGTAAAACTCAAGTGATTTGTCAAGGTCAGTACAGTTGATCGCAACATGCATTCTTTTAATCATAGATTTCACCTCATTCCCCAACTTCTACAAAGCGTTCAATACGGTTTTTAATGGAATCGCGAACAGCTCGGAACTGTGCCATTATTTCTTCCTCTGTTCCCGTCGCTTTTGCTGGATCATCAAAACCCCAGTGCCATTTGATTACATTTTTATTAGTGATCACAGGACAATGTTCATCAGCGTGCCCACAAAGTGTGATCACGTAGTCCGCACGATTTAAGATTTCAGGGTTAATGACATCAGAAGTGTTGTTGCTAATTTCAACGCCAGCCTCTTGCATCACTTGAACTGCACGAGGATTTAACCCATGTGCTTCAAGACCTGCACTTTTCACCTCATATTTGTGGCTACCAAGGGTTTTAAGAAAACCGTCTGCAATCTGACTTCTACAAGAATTTCCTGTGCATAAAAAATAAATGAGTGGCTTCTTTTCCATTGTTCTATCCCCTTCATTTTTGAATTGATGAATAATTAATCGCTTTGATATCCTCTTTTAGCGTCTTTATTAGAAAGTATTGATTTGGCGATGATTGTTATTATTGAAATAGCAATGGCGATAGCAATAATAACAACCCAAACGTTAACGTTCACCGTGTATATGACATACAGCCACATAGATAGCCCAATCAGGGTAATAAATAACGTAGGTACCGTTAACAAAATACCTATTTTGAAATAATAACCCCAGCTTATTTTGACATCTTTGCGCGAAAGCACATGAAGCCAAAGAAGAGTGGCAAGCGAACCGATCGGTGTTATTTTGGGTCCCAAATCCGAACCAATAACATTGGCATAGATCAACGCCTCACGGATAATCCCTTGGGTTTGTGTCCCTTCTATTGCAAGTGCATCAATCATCACTGTCGGCATGTTATTCATAAAGGAAGACAAGATTGCGGCAATGAAACCCATCCCTACCGTTGCCACAACCAATCCTTCGTCAGCCAAAGTCTGAATAACACTGCCAAGCGCGTCTGTTAAACCAGCATTTCGCAAGCCGTAAACAACGACATACATTCCGATGGAGAAGATAACAACTGCCCACGGCGCTTCTTTAATGAGTTTTGTAGTATGGATAACAGGACTTGTACGAGCTGCAATGATAAATGCGATAGCAGCAATACCAGCAACAATGGAAACTGGAATTGAGAAGAATTCGCTAACGAAATAGGCTACAAGTAAAACAGATAATATGATCCATGAAAGCTTGAATAACTTTACGTCTTTTATTGCATCATCTGGTTTTTTTAATTGAGTGATATTGTATTTCTTCAGAATGCTTTTTCTAAAGAATAGGTACAAGACGATAAGACTACCGATAATGGAGAAGAAGTTTGGAATAATCATTCGACTTGCATACTCTGCAAAGCCAATCCCAAAGTAATCGGCAGATACGATGTTTACCAGATTGCTGACAACAAGAGGTAATGATGCTGTATCGGCAATGAATCCGCTCGCCATGATAAATGGTAAGATCATTTTTTCTTCAAACTTTAATGCCCTAACCATTGAAAGAACGATTGGTGTAATAATTAATGCTGCACCATCGTTTGCAAAAAGCGCAGCTACAGCAGCACYAAGCAAAATGACATACACAAACATAAGTACGCCATTTCCTTTTGCAAGACGTGCCATATGCAGCGCCGCCCATTCAAAAAGACCAATTTCGTCTAATATCAGAGAGATCAAAATGATAGCTACAAAAGCAAGTGT
>NZ_JBFUHJ010000354.1:0-5831 GCF_056402455.1 Paenibacillus sp. P4_A7
ATATTATATGTCGTTTTAGGAATCGGATTTTTCAGGCCGATCGGCACCAAGTCGCAAGATAGATGCTGAACCTGAAACGGAAGTTCACTTAATGGATTATCCAGGCATCAATGAGATGGCGATAAAAGCTCTGCTGTCGCATTTCAACAATAATCCATTCGAGGCGATTAACCGTGATTCCGCAATAATTCGGATTCCGGAGAGCATTTGTAAGCAAGCAGTGGATTCAATCGATGATGAAAACATGAATTTTTCCTCCATTGAGACTTATATTAATCGTGAATTACGTAAACGGAAGTTGCCAGGGAAATTCAATATTGAGCAGTTGCTTGAAGAAGTTGTGGAGCCCACAGTTTCCGATGTCATAAATTATCTCAATGAGTATCGACTTGCAGGTTTATATGACGAGCTTTATGAGCTTTGGAAAAATAAACTCTTGACGGATAAGCATGAGTTTTATTTGTATTTTTATGATATAGGCAACGAGGAGCAACGGTACCCAGTTTTCTATCTTCCACTTTCAATTGAGCAAAATGAGCAAGGTGCATTTTCCATTGAATTCGATTCTGTGTTGCTCATTAATAAGAAGGCGATTGAATACGTGACTGGTTTATATGCGGAAGAACAAAAGAAGGACTGGCACGTTGAGCTTCCACCGCGGCATATTTATTTGGCCAATTTTCAAAATCCAACGGAATTCATTACTTATCTTCAAAGCATTGTCAGCGAATTAACTAATTTCCTGGGGCTACGGGCATTCGATCTTAACTTAATACAGGATTCTGAGTTGAAAAATAAAAACGGTAAATACGAGATTACGAATCAATGTTACCTAGTACTAGCTGACAAATCAGATGAATCATTGCTAAATGATTACGAGGAATTATTAACTTTGCTCCAGTCCGGTGAGAACTCCGAGGCATTGGCTCTATTTAACAAGCTCAGTGAAGACTTCCTGGTTCGTAACCCCAAGTCCTATGCTCGTGTCATTGAAGAGGATTATGAGAACAAGACCTGTAGTGAGAGGCTTAGCTATACGAGTCCTATCCCACTAAACAAAGAGCAAATCCAAGTGCTTAAGGCGATTGACACAGATGGATGTGACCGGATCATTATCGAGGGTCCTCCTGGTACTGGAAAAAGCCATACGATTACGGCCATCATTTTTAATGCACTAATGAGCGGGAAATCGGTCCTGATGGTCAGCGACAAGAATGAAGCTTTGAATGTCGTAGAGGACAAGATAAACTCTGTATTGGACAAAATGAAGCTGGAAGACTTCGTACAGAATCCGATTCTGCGCCTTGGCAAGAAGGATTCGAATTTCGCTGGTATTTTCAAAACCGTCAATTATGAGAAAATCAAAACCCGGCATGGGGCATACCGCAGACACAAGGAACAGGTCGAATCCGAAATTAAAGAAACCCATACCAAAATGAAAAATGATATTGAGAGTGAAATTGAGTCCCAATACTTCCTTCATTCGGATCAAGTTCAAAAGTATGTTGCTTATGAATTGACTTTCGAACAGAAATGGAAGAGTCGGTTAGATTTAGCTGAGCTAAGTGATGGTAAGAAACCGCAGCTACTTTTTGATCTGTGGAGATCGTTATCCGGAATTCTCCATGAATTGGATCAGTTAAAAGAAATGAGTCAAATCAAGTTTCATTTTGATGAAATGACTTTTGACAAATGGAGATCCGATATCGAAGCACTTTTGAGGGAACTGCAACCAATTCATACAAACTTGAATAAGGAAGAGAAAAACTTCAAGTTTCTTCGTGTTATTGAAGCAGCAAAAGTTCAAGTTTTGGATCAATCCATGAAGGAACTCAATGAGCTAAGAAATCCTTTGTTCGGCTTTCTATTTGTCGGGAAAAAGATCAAGGCTCTGGAGCAACATCTATATGAAGAGTTTTTCGGAGTTGAGAAATTCCCAATAAAAGCGGAACGAACGGCGCTTCAAAATGAACTCCAGTTTTATAAACAGTCATCTAAACTGGAACAGAAGTGGAAAAATGAAACTATTGATCTTTTCAAGGTACTTCGTGATGGCACATTGTCGGTTGTCATCGGGTTGCTGGAGAACATTGTAAGCCAGATCCGGGAAGTGGAGAAGGCGAAAAAGAATCTTGTAATGACTATTCAAACTCTTGGAATGGATTCGGATYAGCTGGATAATGAACTGCTCTGGTCTTTCGCCAGAACCTCCGAAGAAGAAATACAAAGTGTAGTGGCATCCTTGCAAACTCATTACTTTATTAATAAAGAAAACGAGCCGCCGGCTAATCTTTATGTAGAGCAACGTGGGACCTTAGAGAATAGGCTCATCTTGAAGATGACCAATATTCTGGATGACAGTGTCGTACAATTCCGTGAGAATTACAGGAATGATGCCGAGGAGCTGCGCAAGATCTTTCGTGCTAAGAAAAAGATACCCAAGCATCTGCTGGACCCTTTAGTGCAAGCTTTTCCTTGTCTCATTGTTGGGATTCGAGAACTTGGAGAGTTTATACCATTGGAAGCGAATCTATTTGATGTAGTGATTATTGACGAGGCCTCTCAGGTGAATATTGCTCAAGCTTTTCCAGCTATCATTCGCGGTAAGAAAACAGTCGTCCTAGGGGATACCAAGCAGTTTGCGAATGTGAAGTCACATAACGCCTCTACCAGAGAAAACAACGCCTTATTCAATCGGGTACGAGACGCTTTCAAGAAGGATATCGTTAAACGCCCTGAATCTGAGCGTGRGAGTCTAGAGATGAAGATCGAAAATTTCAATATCAAGAACTCCATTCTCGATTTTATGAAAAATATTCCCAATTACGAGTGCAGCCTGAAGAAGCACTTTAGGGGTTATATTGAGCTCATCAGCTATTCAAATAAGAACTTTTATCAGGATTCCCTACAAGTGATGAAGATACGTGGTGTTAGTTTGAACGAAGTGCTGCAATTTCATGTCATCCAGGCGGATCCACGTAAAGAAAGGATAAAAAACACAAATACCGATGAGATTCACTATATTCTTGAGGAGCTTGATCGGTTGAAACAAATGAATTATCAAGGAACGGTTGGAATCATCACACCGTTCACTAATCAGCAGAAGCTGCTGACAAGCAGGATTCTGGCTTCTAAGGATTGGGAGTACTACATGGAGAAGTTTCACCTCAAGATCATGACGTTTGACTCCTGCCAAGGAGAAGAAAGGGATATTATATACTACTCCATGGTTGAGAAGCTGGGTGAGGATAGTCTGAAGTACATATTCCCTGTTAGGTTGGATAAGGCTGCGGAAGAGGAAAATGGATCGCTTAAAGCGCAACGACTGAATGTGGGTTTAAGTCGTTCGAAAGAAAGCATTCGATTTGTGCTGAGCAAAGAACCGGAGGAAATCCAACATGAGGCAGGCAGGGTTCTTCAATATTTCAAAAACATGCTCCGAGGTCCGGATGAGGCTAGATTGTTGGAACAAACAGACAGTAGATCCAAAATGGAGCCCATGGTCCTGCAATGGATCTTGCAGACGAAGTTTTATAAACAAAATAAGGAGTACATAGAGATCATCCCTCAGTTTGATATTGGCAGGTATATCAAGCAATTAGATCCTATGGCTACGATACCGGCTTACCGAACCGATTTCCTATTGATCTACCGAAAACCAGGTGATCGGGCGCGTACTGTGATAATTGAATATGATGGTTTTGAGTTTCATTTTAAGCCCAGTGATTCGATTAATGAGTTTACCTACTCACGGTACTATGTGGAGTCTGACGTAGAGCGCCAGAAAACGATTGAATCCTACGGGTACCCCTTTATCCGTCTTAACAAGTTCGTTATTCGTGACAACCCATTGCAGTATTTGGATCGACAATTTGCTCGTACATTTAAGTTAGTGGAAGCAGAAGAAGAGGATGATCTGCGCAAGGAAGTCGCGGAAACATATGAGAAAATCGAGAGCAAGCAAATTAAGAAATGTGGAAAATGCGCTCAAATGAAGGATTTGTCTGAGTTCTATGACCCTCATTTAGCCACCCTGTATGGACGGAACTGTAAGACATGCAAAGGCAAGGATATGGTACGATCCAAATAATGAAAAAAGCAGTTGAGGAGCTTCCTCTTCTGCTTTTTCTCATTCAGATGATTCTTTAAGGATTGTTTTTGCCTGTTAAAATTAAAAGCGTATTATTGAAATGAAGATCCAAGAATCAATGGTAAAAAAACTATTTCAATGCTGATGGAAGGTTAACAAAAAACGAAAGTTTAATATGTACTCACACTTTCATTTTTTAATTTAATAGGGCAGCATTTTAAGAAGCTTAACTTGGTGGAACTCTGCTTTTATCTTCTTGATATGATATATCTGCCATTAGGTCGCTCTTTTAACATAATTTTATTTGCATCAATAATTACCTTTAAAAGAGGTTTTGTTGTTTGTTGAATAACGGATTTAGATGCATTTAATGCAAAACCTTTAAAGATGAGGAGGCTATAAAGCCCAAGCCTCCTAATATCAACAATTGCTTCGCCATACTCACTATGTAGTTCATCTTCAGTCATGTTGGCTGCTATATACTCAAGAAATAAATTTTTCTTTTGACAATAATATATAGTCCTAGTTAGTTTGTCATAAAATTTCTTTGGGGTGGCCTGGCCTACGTGTATCTCATATATATCTCCATTTTTCCGGAAGCCTCCGATACTGTAATTTTCATTATTTCGTTGCTTTTTTTGGGATAATGCTTTATGGAAATAGAGGTATATTCCGACGAAATAAACTAGAGAACTTGACAGTATAACAATATTTATTGGAGAGCCGTTTAATAAACAAAAGGCAATATAACAACAGAGGATAGCAGATATACTGCTGCGCCATTCAAAGGATGTAAAGAAGGCTAAGGCGATTATTAAAGAGGTTTTAAAGAGGTTTTTAAAGACTAAACTAAAGGAGCATACCTCGCCACCATCCAGTCCTAAGAAGTGTGAAGTTTGTCCCTCACATTTGCAAATGAATAACCATATCCCATTGTCAAGCAACAACCATTTTTCGAAGAAACGAAAAAAGGGACTTACATAATTATAGTCCCTTTTTTGTCTATTTACCGAACGATCTAAGATCAAGGCACTTTTATAGACTAAGCGGCAGACGCAGCACCTTAGAAAACGATCAGCAAACTGTTAGCCGCTTGTACAATCCCCTTTGTTATCGTGTCAATGGCATCCGTTTTTATTGCTTCGGATATGTTTAACATTTTAATTTGCTTAATCGCCGCTTTTCCTGCATTCATCAATTCCAGAAGCAACTGCGTTTGCTCTTCGTGCGTTGTCGCGACGTTAAGCTTACTTTGTACTTCACCCAGTTTGCTTTCGAAATCATTCATGATGCTCTGGAAAATTATTGATGGGTCTTTGTCAGCGATTATGGTCACTTCTTTCTGGAAAATAACTTTATTCTCCCCGCTATTTGGGTTGACGATAGCCGCCTGAATAACCGCGGTTGCAATATTCGCCTGTTCAGGAATGGAGGCGGTGCCGTCTGGCGTGATATTGAAAAGAGAACTTCCGGATACCTTTTTCCATACCAGTGCTTGCGTCGGAATGTCAATAGAGGCAACCTTTAAACTGTAATTACGCTGATAGCCGCCGCTGCTAAGTTTAACCGATGCCTGTGCCATTGATCGGATATAGGCAACTGTCCATGCATAGGCGGCTGGTTCGTCATGTTTCAGCTTTTTCTGGAAATTCATTATTGTAGACTGAACATCATAAGGAGTGATGTTAAGATTCCTCAAAATCTTGCTTATTTTGTAATAGGTTGATTGACTAAGCTGATT
>NZ_JBFUHJ010000355.1:0-5825 GCF_056402455.1 Paenibacillus sp. P4_A7
GCTTGGATCTGTCTACGCCGACGCGGCTAATAATTTCCTTAATGAAAGAACAGCGATTATCGCAAATGGCACCTGGATGGTCGGCGACTTCGCTGATACCTCGAAGGCGCCTGAAGGCTTTGACAAGAAAGTGGGCGCATCCCTGTATCCAGGTGGTATCGGGCTTGCAACTACAGCAAGTTACTCCTGGTGGATTCCTAAAGGATTGAAACAAGAGGAAACGGACGCAGCACTGGCATTCCTCGAATTTATTCGTTCTCATGAGGAAGTTGAACTGTTTATGATTGCTGAAGGCGGCCAAGCTCCGAACGTAACAACTTCAGAAGCATTCGAATCCAAATTGAATCCGATTATGGCTGAGATGAACAAGTCCGTGTCGAACGATCTTAAACTAATTGCACAATCCATGGKGGATGTGTGGCCAGATCAGATCGCTTCCAAAGAATTCAGCGGATTTCTGCCATTGTTGGCACAAGGTAAAATGACACCTGAGGAGTTTGCTGAACATTTAACTAAAAAAGCGCAACAATTCAAGAAATAGCATGATCAATGGGCCCTCCACTTGAAGTGAGAGGGTCCATTATAAAATAAGAGGTGAGGAAATGAAGATTAAGTGGCTAAATTTGTGGATCGCGGCTTTTTTGGCGCCTACGATTCTTGTCCTGGCGTTTTTTTACGTCATCCCTATTGGTACCGTACTGATTACGGGATTTATGAAATGGGACGGCTTGAGTACGCCTGTTTTTAACGGATTCGACAATTATATCAATTTGATTACTTATGACAACACATTTTTTATAGCGTTGCGAAACCTCTTATTGTGGTCATTGATTGCGGCTACTTTGCACGTTGGATTTGGAACGTTGGTGGCGTTTGTTTTGTACAAGAAACATATGGGATGGAGATTTGTCCGGGGTGTATTCATGGTTCCCATGGTGATCTCCTCTGCTGCCTGGGCAATCATTTATAAGCTTTTATTCAATGATGAGATTGGATTTCTGAATAATTTGATTAGGAGCATAGGATTCTCCGATTTTCATGTAAATTGGTTTTATGATTCTCCGAGTGCATTTTTTGCCATTACTTTGACTTGGTTATTTTACGCTGTTTATGTCACTTTGATTGTCTACAATGATTTAATGGCAATCCCGAAAGAAGTTCATGAAGCTGCGCTTTTGGACGGCGCGAGCGAGTGGAACATTATCAGGTATATTAATTTGCCGCTTGTAAAAAAAGCGATTGCGACAGGTATTATATTGTCGGTGACTGCGAGAATCGCCGGTTTCGAAGAAGTTGCGCTTACCTCCAGGGGGGGACCGGGAAACGATACCTATAATATTACGCTGATGCTCTATGACGGGATCGTTAACTACAATTATGGATATGCCAATGCGGCAGCGACGATTATGATTCTACTTGGTGTCCTTGTTCTGTTTGTAATCAATAAAATATTCAAGATGAATGAGAGTACTTATTAAGGCGGTGTGCTTCTAATGAAAGTTAGAAAAAGAGATTGGCCTGAACGAATTTTTTCTTACAGTGTTATGGTTTTTACTGTGATTGTGTCTATTTTTCCTTTGCTATGGATTTTGTTGTCATCATTTAAAACAAACAAAGAAATATTGGGAGATCCTTTTTCATTACCCAAAAAAATCGATATTCAGGCATATAAGGACGTTTTGACTCAGTACGACTTTTTTAGTTATTTTAAGAACTCCATGTTCATTGCTGTAACCGCGACACTAATTGCGCTTTTTATTTACGCCCTTGCCGGATACATTTTCGGGAAGTTCAACTTTCGGGGGAAAACCTTTCTATTTATTCTATGTACGATTACTTTGCTTGTACCAGGATACGCTCGTGCGCAGCCCATTTTCACATTAATTATGAAATTGGATCTTTATGRTACGAAAGCGGCACTGATCCTGGTGTATGCCTCATTTGGAATGGCTTTGGCATTGTTCATATTACGATTGTCTTTTATTGCAATTCCTAAAGACCTTGACGAATCAGCTTTAATTGACGGTGCGGGCTTCTGGCGGATCTTCTGGAGCGTGAATTTGCCGCTGGCAAAATCAGGGCTTTCTACAGCAGGCATATTGATGTTTCTAAATAATTGGAATGAATACTTCTATGCGCTAATCTTAACATCCAGCCAAGAAAATAGAGTGTTGCCAGTGGCGTTGAAGTTTTTTAACGAAACGTTCTCTTACAATTATACAAGAATGTTCGCAGCGCTGATTATGGTCATTATTCCCGGAATACTGATTTACGTGCTAGTTCAGGAACAAGTGCAACAGAGTGTTGCCTCATCTGGGGTTAAGGGGTAAGACATCTTTGTTTACATTAATTCAGTGTAAAGGTATAGGAATAATTGTGACTTAAGGTTATAATGGTTTTTAGTGTATAATGGCAGGATAAGAGCTTGGCTGAAGATGTCTGCTCGTGCCAGCCGACAAATAACCTTTAAGGAGTCTCACAATGGAAAAAACTCTAATTTTCGGACACAAAAACCCGGACACAGACACAATTACATCAGCAATTGCCTACGCAGAGCTGAAAACGAAGCTAGGTGCTAACGTTGAAGCGATTCGCCTTGGTGAAATTAACGGCGAAACACAGTATGCATTGAACTATTTCGGCATTGAAGCACCGCGTCTCGTRGAGAATGTGGCTGATGAAGCAAAAACCGTAATTTTGGTTGACCACAACGAACGTCAACAAAGCGCGAACGATATCGATAAAGTACGCGTTCTAGAGGTTATTGACCATCATCGCATCGCTAATTTCGAAACTAGCCACCCGCTTTATTTCCGCGCAGAGCCTGTTGGATGTACAGCGACGATTTTGAATAAATTGTATAAAGAAAATGGCGTAGCCATTCGTAAAGAAATTGCTGGCCTTATGTTATCTGCAATCATCTCTGACTCACTATTGTTCAAATCCCCAACCTGCACAGATGAAGATGTAGCGGCAGCTCGTGAGCTAGCGGAAATCGCTGGCGTTGACGCAGACAGCTATGGACTTGATATGCTGAAGGCTGGAGCGGATCTTAGCGACAAGACGATTGCTCAACTGATCTCACTGGATGCAAAAGAATTCTCAATGGGAAGCTACAAAGTAGAAATCGCACAAGTTAATGCGGTGGATACAAATGACGTACTGTCCCGTCAAGTTGAGCTGGAAGCAGCTCTTAACGAAATCATTGCAGCTAAGGGTCTTGACCTGTTTGTACTCGTTGTAACGGATATCTTGAATAATGATTCCGTTGCGCTTTCATTAGGTAAAGTAGCAAACGCAGTAGAGAAAGCTTATAATGTAGCTCTAGAGGATAACAAAGCGATTCTTAAAGGCGTTGTATCACGTAAATCGCAAATTGTCCCTGTACTAACTGAAACATTGACCGGCATGTAAGCTGACTAATGAATCATGAACGGCAGTCTGGAACTTGATTATCAAGTTTCGGGCTGCTTTTGCTTAATTATAAGACTTTATAAGTTTCACACTTATAACGAGGCTTATAATTCACCGCGAAACGAGCTTTGCCGCAAAGGGCAGCGACAGCCGTTTACGCTTGTGTTTTTTATATAGAAAAGGAGTGGATGGAATGTTCGCAATTACGGAATATAGCGTTCAAATTATGAAGGACCCATTTGGCATTTTGACAGGTGATCGTTATGAGTTTGTGCTTGATTTGGACGTGCCAGATGATGACGAGCTTTATAATGAAGATGGCGTGTGTCTGCGTGTCGTTTATGTCGTGGAAGAGGACCGCACACGTATTGTAAAATACGAGTTCCTTGTTAAATCATCCAATGAGTACATTGACTTCGAGATGGAAGAAGACGAAGAAAAAATGGTTTTCGATTTCTGTACGGAGCATTTTAAGCAAGCGGCAACTAACTAATCATTCACACCACCATATCGATTCAAAATATTTAGGAATGGAGCTTATATCAGCTCTGTTTCTTTTTTTTGCCCAAAACCAAATTAAGTTCTCGCAGCTTGATCGGCAATCAACCGTTTCTACCTTAAACGCTGAAACGGTTATTTGCTGTCGACTTACCGCATAAAATGCATAAACGATTATTTTTTGTGAAGCATGCGGAAAGGAGCGGGAGATGACTAGGGCACAGAATGACATGGAGCTGGCAGAACGTTACGGAGCCCGGAATTATCATCCCCTGCCAATCGTTATTAGTAAAGCAGAGGGTGTGTGGGTGCAGGATACGGAGGGTATACGATACATGGATATGCTTAGCGCCTATTCGGCTTTGAACCAAGGACATCGCCATCCCAGCATTATTCAAGCATTGAAGGAACAAGCAGATAAGGTGACCTTAACGTCACGGGCTTTTCACAATGAAACGATGGGATTGTTTCTAGAGAAGCTATCCGCCTATACCGATAAAGAGCGGATTCTGCCTATGAATACTGGTGCCGAGGCGGTAGAGACGGCTATTAAAGCGGTGCGGCGCTGGGCGTATGACGTGAAGCGTATTCCAGAAGATCAAGCTGAAATCATCGTTTTCGAAGGGAACTTTCACGGTCGGACGATTACGGTTACTTCCTTCTCATCAACATCAGAATATAAAAATGGCTTTGGGCCGTTTACTCCAGGCTTCCGGCTAGTTCCATATGGTGATATTGACGCTCTAAAAAAAGCTATAAGCCCAAATACGGCTGCGGTGCTCATTGAGCCGATTCAAGGGGAAGCGGGTATTCGTATTCCGCCAAATGGTTTTCTATCCGAATTAGCTAAGCTTTGCACAGAGGAACAGATCCTGCTCGTTGCAGATGAAATTCAAACGGGCTTTGGACGTACAGGACGCAGGTTTGCTTGTGATTGGGAAGCGGTTATACCTGATATTTATATTATGGGAAAAGCGCTAGGCGGCGGCGTTATGCCTGTCTCTGCGATTGCGGCAGATTCAGCGATTATGGATGTGTTTGAACCGGGTTCACATGGGTCTACTTTTGGAGGCAATCCATTAAGTTGTGCGGTTGCGATTGCTGCGCTTGATGTTATCGAGTCAGAGAAGCTTGCTGAGCGTTCTGAGCGACTGGGGAACTATTTTATGGAGAAGCTAGTTCAGCTTAAGCACCCTGACATAGCTGAGATAAGAGGAAGAGGCTTATTTATCGCGATAGAGCTGCTCACACCCGCTCGGGATTATTGTGAAAGACTGATGCGTCTAGGGCTGTTATGCAAGGAAACACATGAGTATGTGATTCGATTAGCCCCCCCGCTCATCATTACCGAAGCAGAGATCGATTGGGCATATGAACGTATAGCGGCCGTATTTTGCAGCAGCACCGAAACAGGAGGCTGACGGTCATGATAAAACAACAAGTAGCCCTAGTGAAGGTTCCCTTCGGCAAAGGGGCTGGCATCGCGGGTGCTGAACTGGGGCCTGCTCATATTATTGAGAATGCCGCATTATTAGCAAAGCTGGATGAGCTGAGTATCACATATCGCATAGCAGAGGAAATTATTTTACAGCCGCTGCAAGTGGATCCTGTTGAGAACATACAAGTGAAGCATTTGGCTGAGGTGCTGGAAATGAGTACGCTGCTGGCTGATCGGGTGTCGGGAATAGTGGCAGCAGGCGAGTTTCCTCTAGTATTAGGCGGCGATCACAGCATTTCAATTGGCACTATAGCAGGTTTAGCTGAGCATTTCAGCAATCTTGGCGTCATCTGGTTTGATGCGCATTCCGATCTAAATACGGAGGAGACGAGTCCGTCGGGAAACATTCATGGCATGTCTCTTGGGGTCAGTCTCGGACGAGGCAATCCTTTATTAACAGCTATTAGAGGTATTT
>NZ_JBFUHJ010000356.1:0-5817 GCF_056402455.1 Paenibacillus sp. P4_A7
TTTTCCAAAAACCGATGATATCCTCTATCCATATTTTCCAAAAACCGATGATATCCTCTATCCATACCACTTCCAACAAATTGGCATAACGATCTAGACCGGGCTGGAATAGTTATTGGTGCCACTGGTCAAGAGTTCGATATCTCCTTCCAAATCAACCCATACTAATTGATCGCGCCCTTTATCAAAACTGATGGGTAATATGTTTAACATCGCGGGTATAATACTCTATTGATTAGCGTAATCTGCCCGTTTAGGTTAACGTTCACTATGCTGACTTATAGCTTATCAAATTCCACTCCGAATTTATTGAAGATGGCCTTGTATTTATTTTCGAATATGGTCCATCGCTTTTCTGTTCCGTAATTTTCCTGCAAAGCCTTCAAATAATGTTTAGCCGCTGCTACATCATTGGATTGTAATAGCAAATGAAAGTTCTCTTCACCCAGATGTAAAAATGGACCTGAAGTGTAATAATCAACAAGGGATCTGGCACTGGTCATAGTATCATAGAAATGAATAACCTCTTCTAATCCACTTAGCAGCGTTTTTCTTAAATCATCCATATTCGTATCAGGAGTGATTGAAAATCGATCTGGAACAGACTGGGCAATTTCCCCAATTCTTGCTCTGAAGTGACACTCCGCTTCTTGTGGTGCTGTCAGGATCTCTCTGGATTGTATCTGTGCCAAATCCGCTGCATAAATACCGCAGTTCACATAAAACATTACATTGTCCGCTGAATTGCCAGAGGATTTTTGGAAATTGAACATGTAGATGAGACTTTCTGTTATCTTATTGAAATTCAAACTCTTCTTTGCAAAGCCACGCTTGGAAAGGAACGGCTTTACGTCCTGCTTAATCATATCGTTAAAGAGCTGCTGCAACATGATCCCTCCTAGAAGATTACTATAGATTTTTTGTTTCAAATACGTATTTGTTAAGATTTTCGAAGATATTTTTTTTATTGCTACTTCTAAATACATACTAGCTCGCTATCCTGCCCGTTAGCTTAATAAAGAAAGGGAGCAGCTGCCGCAGCTGAACTGTAACCCGTAAGTTAAACGAGTAGTTTAAGTGTTGGCCATGTTTGCATCCATTTTTTGCTCGCCACTCGTGATAAGAAGTACTCTTGATCAGTAAAATAGGGGCTTTTTCGAACCACTAATTCAAATAAATCTTCTAGGCCGTGAGGAGCGATAATTTTCACGTGTTCATGATTATCAAGTGTTATCGCAACGGCAGTAGCTGTCTCCGGCCATCTTTTCATTGCCTCAGATACATTGCTGTATGGCGGATCACAGTTTCTAAGATGCATTCTGGCCTGATTTTTAATTGACCACTGATAATGACTAAATTGACTGTTTAATTGATATTCATGCTTCTTTTCCGTCTCTTCTGAAAGATCTGAAGGGTCGAAGTAGAGAATATCAACGTCATTTAATCCAGTTCGCTTGGAATAACCATGCAAATAATCCCATACATAATTCCTTACATAACCTGCAGCAATACACCAGTGCGACAGTTGTAAGTCTCGTACCATTTTGAGATCGGTATCCAGTCTATGATACGTACTCATTATTTCTATCAACTTTTTTTCTTGCACATAACTAACCACCTTATAAGTTGTATTCTATATTCGTTATATTCACTCAGATTCTTTAAAGGGTATCACGCAATTCAGCCCATTAATAAAATGAGCAGGCGACTGCCCGTTAGCTTAACAAAGAAAGGGAGCAGCTGCCGCAGCAAACTAGCCCTTATTTGTTCAACAAACGTTCCCCGTTAGCGTAACAGCTGTATTAGATCGTACGCTCGTTGTATCTCTCTTTTTATCTTAGAAACTGAATTTTTTTAAAAAATCGTATCAATCAACCATAAACCTGTTGCGGCAATAAAAACTGAGTATACAAAAACACTGGCGTACTTAAAAAGAAAAAGGAAGCCTTCTAATTCGGTAAGAGAAAACAAATACAAAATAATCACTGCAAATATTAGATGTGAGGCTAACCCCATGAGCATGCCCAGCATTGTTTTTATTACCTTCATTTTTAAGATAATCATGTCTGTAATTAATGAACACGGTACGCCTATTAATAAGCAACCGATGAATGAGTACATAAAATAGATGAAAAACGGGGCATAAGCATGAAATAGCACAAGAATCAACGAAAGAATTACTGCTGTGATTATACTAGAAATAATTTTCCTACCAATATCAAATTTCGTTAAAATTATAACACCACCCTTTTTTCACTTGAATGATAAATATAACTCGGTTACATCAAGTTACAAGGATTATAACCCTACTCCCTTCAAATTAAATAGTTCTAACAATTATAGTCCCCCTTCTATTCCACGCTCTACTGCCCGTTAGCTTAACAAAGAAATGGAGCAGCTGCCGTAGCATACTGCTCCTTATTTGTTCAACTAACGTTATCCGTTAGCGTAATGAAGAAGACTTTTTTCTGTACCTGAAATAATACCACCCTGAACTAAAAGCAATAACAATATGTAAAAGGTAAGGGTAGTATTCTATGCGTTTTCCCACAACTATAATCTGGTCGATTATTAAATAACTCCATATCAACTGATAAATAAAATTAGCAAGCAAAATAGGATTCCGTATTCGATGCCAGTCTTTAGAAAACAAGGCAAAACCAATGAATATTTGAATAAAGCACCACAGTAAACCTATTTCTGCTGATTCTAAATTCCATACTAACTGTAATACAGTCGGAAAATATAGTAACCCCATTGCTGTTGTTAACAACCCGAGAATTCGTATATTTTTGTCTTCCTTAATTAGTCTCCCTCCTTTTCATATTACAATTATACTCATCATTTATGATGATAATTTGAACATACTTGTTGCACATAACTGCCTGTTAGCTTAATGAAGGGTGAGTTCTAATCATTCCAAAAATCAACATCACCAGTTTCATACAATATTTTACCCTCTTTGTTCGTTGCCCGAATAGTAATAGGATTCTTCAATACATTGTCGACCAAGGAGTACCATATCGAGTATTCGCCATTTTTAATAATATGTGCTGTCTTGTCACTCTCACTAATTAAGAGGATCTGAGTTATTTCTGGATCTTTAACAACTCCATAAATCATATGAATATTTGATTCTTGTCTACTTGTTCCCTGCCAACTTAAGTTTCGATCTGTAAACATTAGACTTTTATTTATATAGTCACTCAATTCATATCCACGAATTTTTTTCTGTAGCAGTACGACGCTTAACTCTGGCTTATTAGTTTTATAAAACGCTATAGTCCGATCTTTATCTGCATGTATATGTATTAATTCACTGTAGCTCGAATCAAATTCTGAAATTGCTTTTTCAATTTGTTCATACAGAGGTTTATTTTGTTGTATTAACCAGAACAAGAGAATGAAAGAAATAAAAAAAAAGATAACGACAAACGGGATAAGAATTTTATTAATCTTCATTTTTCCTCTCCCCACAAGAATTGATATTAAGTTTATATTCGAAGAATGCCATCATATCACCTTTTTCTGTAAATAGTTTATTCAACTATTCTGCCCGATAGCACAACAAGGCTGCCGTTTCATGCCGGCAGCCTTGTTATGGTGATTGTTAAGCTATAGTTTCCCGTTAGTTTAACGAGAACGTTCCTCATTTAATTCTACCCTGATAATAAACAGATAGTTTTAGTCACCAATTCATTACGCAATCTAGAAACTCTACTTGATATCCACTTCGAAACGTTCTTTATATAGGAATGTCTTTTCTTTCGGATTATCTCCGCCTTCTTTTCCAGTTATAACATACGGTGTCACCGTTATTTTAGTAATTTGCTTATTCAGCTTTGGGAAACGAATATGACTGTTTTCAGAAAGGGTAGTTGCCGAGACAGGTTCTAGTTGAGTTCCATCTGAGTCTTGTACCTGAAAAAGCACATCAGAATCATATCCGTTAAGGATTTTGTAATTAATCCTTGTTGACACGGGGCTTAACTCCAAATTGCTAATCTGGATTTCTTGCCCGTTTTCCAATAAGAATGACTTGTTTATTAAAATAGTTCGTGTATCACCTAAGATTCGTTCAGCTGAGGTTTGAAGAGTAAAGCCCCAGTTACCCGCATGATGTTTACCTTTTTTGAGAAATTGCAAATCCTTGTAGACGATTTGAATATCTAGTTCACCTTCAATCGCTGTATCCCCTAAGTTAACAGCAGAAATAAAGGAATAAGTCTTGTCATCAATTTTTGTTTTGTTGCCACCACCGTTTCGGAGTACCTCATTACCATTTAAATAGACGGTTGGAAATGGAGATAGTACTTCTTCGAGGTTAATCGTATTAGATTGGAATGTACTGCTGATAATCAGTCGTCCTGTGTCTAAAAGCACTTCATTGAGACGAACATCAACTCCATTATCACTAACTGTTTGTCCAACTGTTGTTTTATAATCCGCTATTTGCTGTTCTGACTCTCCAACAAATATTTCAAGGATGCCACGTACTATCGGTATGTTTGATGCTATACCATAAAAAGCAGCCTTGGCATCCGTTTGGATTCCTGCATAGAGAAGTAGAGACGCACAAACCACGACCACGGCAGATCTACCTTGAAAAGGCTTCTTATTTCTCAATTTGTTTTTGATTCTCTTCTTAATGCGTTTTCTTTCAATATAATTCAATTCTACGCAGTTTTCATGTTCTGTCATATCGATTACAACTTCATTTAACATATCAAAATCGTTCTTCATTTAATCACCTCACAAAATGTTAGTCATGATTTACGTCTTTATAAACCGCTCTGAGCTTTCGACGGGCTCTTGATAAACGATTATAAATCCAAGATTGTTTTACTCCCATTTCCTCAGCGATTTCGTCTACACTGCTTTCATTAACATAATGCTTTATAAACAACTCTTTATCATTTTGGTTCAAGTGCGCCAGCAATCGTTCCATTTCGATGCTTATATCATCATTGATTTGATTCGCTGCATCCGTAAATTCATTAATATCCTTATCCTCTAACTGGTACTTTTTTAAAACTCTGTAATATTTCCGTTGCTGATCGATGGATTTATACTTTGATACTGCCACCACCCAGTTCTTAAAGGAATTTTTTTTCTCATTATACCTGTCAATATTATTCCAAATAGAGAACAATATATCATCCATACATTCATCACAGGCATCAGGTTGTTGAACATGTTTATGGATGATACTTTTTATGAGACCGCCATATATATCAATTAGTAGATACAGTGCTTTTTCGTTACGTTCACGTAATCCAATTACCAAATCCATTTCTTCTTTATTCATATCAATCCCCTTTTTCAAAATAGATGACACTTATTAATTCGTTTAATCAATTCATTTTCTATCAATGTTCCATATAAAAATAAAAAGTTTCCTTTGTGAAGGAAACTTTGATGAGTTTTTAACTAATTTCCCGTTAACATGACAAGAAGAAGGATCGCGATTACTATCTTTGTCAGAATTCTTTTAATGTTATTCGATAAATCCATTAGATTTCCTTTAACCCTTGTACGGTCGTTGCTGCGCTAACCTGCCCGTTAGCTCAACGAGGCTGCCGTTCTATGCCGGCAGCCTCGTCTTAGTGAATGTTAAGCTATAGTTCCCCGTTAGCGTAACGTCGACAGTGAATAAACTTTGGGAACAATACCCAACTTTTTATTGAAGTTGAGGAATTGGAGGGGCATATGCATCTCATTTTTCACAAAAGATCGTCAAGTCAGCAACTGCTCCTTCAACTGTTTTGAGTCCTTGCTCTGGATAATGAGATAAAATTTCAGCCACCGCTTCTATTA
>NZ_JBFUHJ010000357.1:0-5812 GCF_056402455.1 Paenibacillus sp. P4_A7
TTCTATAACCGCTTGTCCGCCATATATACTTCGGGAATCTTGCGGCAAGAGCTTTTCACCTTCCTTGAGTGGGGTTTCGCCAGAGACGATGCGACGGATAAGTCTACAAATTTGTAATTCTATTGTACTTGATCTACGCTGCAAATGCCAACGCTCGTCATCATCCGATAGAGATCAGCTTATTATGATGCTAGTGGTTATCGCATAGCTTTTTTTCACATACTAAGCGGGTCTTGTAAAGTTACAGATGAAAGGGGAAGGTAACATTGGCAAATAAGAAGCAGACTAAGGCAGACAACGGACAGGAGCATCCTACAAATCCGTGGCTATTCTGCATTCAGATCGGTTTTTTTGCAGGGTTAATTTGGGGCTCGATTCGCTGGATTTGTTATCAAATAAAATTTACAACGGAGCTGCCAAGCTTTGTCGCTGATCCTTTTTTTCAGTCAGCTTTTCTAAAGTCATGGTGGGGCATAGTAGTAGGTCTAGCGAGCTACATCATTTTATCCATTATTGCGGCTGTCCTCTACAAGGTTCTAGTGGGGCGTTTGCGAGGACCGTGGCCTGGAATTGGCTATGGGCTAGTATGGTGGATTCTTATATTCGTCTTTGTGGGCCCTCTGCTAGGGGTTACTGAAAATATTACGAAAGCGGGTTGGAATACATTCTGGACCGAGCTGTGCGTCTTTCTTTTATGGGGCGTATTCATTGGCTATTCGATTGCATTTGAGTTCACAGATGAAGCAACGAGAGAACCAATCAAAGCAGGGTAACGACTTCTACTTCTCAAGGTGAGGACATTTGTGGTAAAATGGCTAATGATCTAACGCATGTGCCGCAGAGGACGGTAGCTGTTTACGCTTGGGAGGTGCTTTTATGCACAAAATTGTTATTTTGAACGGCCCGAACCTGAATATGCTCGGTGTTCGCGAGCCAGGCGTGTACGGGTCAGAGACACTAGCATTCATCGAATCGCTCTTGAAGGATAAAGCGGAGGCACTTGGTGTCGAGGTTGAGTTTTTCCAAACGAATCATGAGGGCGAAATGATTGATCGGATACATAGCGCATATGGCAAGGCAGACGGAATTGTTATCAATCCGGGTGCTTGGACGCATTACAGCTATGCGCTTCGCGACGCGCTTAGCACAATCGCACTTCCCATAATCGAGGTGCATATGTCTAATATTCATCAGCGAGAACCGTTCCGACATGTTTCAGTTATTGCAGCTGTTGCCGTCGGTCAAATCGCTGGCTTCGGATCTCACAGCTACGAACTTGGTCTTACAGCACTGGTGCGTCATTTGCAACGTGCAAAGTAAGAAGATAATGAGAGGAGAGATCATAATGCCGAATGAAAGAGTTAGGCGGCTTCGCCAACTGCTTGCGGATCAGAACTTTGAAGCAATTGTGATTGGAAGCGAGTATAACCGTCGTTATATTAGCGGCTTCACCGGATCCTCAGGTATGGTCCTCATTACAAGTAGTGACTGCTACTTATTAACTGATTTCCGCTATCGCACACAAGCTCCACAGCAAGCGACCGGGTTTCAAATTGTTGAGCATGGACCGAGCCCGATAAACGATATTCGAGAGCTTTTACAAGCGCAAAAGATTAATAAGCTTGCGTTTGAACAGGATCATATCGTATATAGTGAGTTTGTTGTATGGGGTAAGACGTTGCAAGGCATAGCACTTGAGCTTGTATCAGGTCTTGTTGAACAGCTTCGCATGACTAAAGATGCTGCAGAACTGCAAATTATGCAGGAAGCTGCAGATTTAGCTGATGACACGTTTAAACATATTCAGAAGCTTATCCGCCCAGGCGTCCGAGAAATTGATATCGCGCTTGAGATGGAAGTATACATGCGCAGCCATGGTGCGACATCGTCTTCATTTGAGACGATTGTAGCTTCTGGAGAGAGATCAGCACTGCCTCACGGGGTAGCGAGCGAGCGTGTTATTGGCACAAATGAGTTCGTAAAGCTCGATTTTGGTGCGTATTATAATGGTTATTGTTCGGATATTACACGGACGGTAGTTGTTGGAACGCCTACTGATAAACATCACGAGATTTACAACATCGTGCTTGAGGCACAACTAAATGCGCTTGAGCATATCAAACCAGGTATGAGCGGACGTGAAGCGGATGCGCTAGCGCGTGACGTTATAACGAAATACGGCTATGGCGATCTTTTTGGACACGGTACGGGACATGGTCTCGGAATGGAAATTCATGAAGCGCCTAGGCTTTCCAAGCTCAGTGACACGATTTTAACGCCCGGCATGACCGTTACGGTAGAGCCTGGCATTTATGTACCCGGTTTTGGTGGGGTACGTATTGAGGACGATATTGTAATTACGGAATCCGGTATTAAAATATTAACCTCATCCCCGAAAGACTTGATCATTTTGGGTTAAGGATTATTACTCAGGAGGGAATCAGTAATGATTTCAGTAAACGATTTTAAGACAGGCTTGACCGTACAAGTAGACACAGATATTTTCAGCGTTCTAGATTTTCAACACGTAAAACCAGGTAAAGGCGCGGCATTCGTTCGTTCCAAACTAAAAAACTTGCGCAACGGTAACGTTGTTGAGAAAACATTCCGTGCAGGCGAAAGTATTGGACGTGCAATCATCGAAAACCGTGAAGTACAATATTTGTACAACTCCGGTTCGGAATACACGTTCATGGATAATGAAACGTTTGACCAGTTCAACTTGGATAAGAAACAGCTTGAATGGGAGCTAAACTTTCTTAAAGAAAACATGAATGTTAATATCTCGAGCTACCAAGGCGAGATTCTTGGCATTCAAATGCAAAACAGCGTAGAACTTAAAGTCGTTGAAACAGAGCCGGGCGTTAAAGGCAATACAGCTCAAGGCGCTACAAAAATGGCTAAAGTAGAAACTGGCCTTAACGTTCAAGTTCCTTTGTTCATTAACGAAGGCGACGTATTGCTTGTCGATACACGCGAAGGTAAATACATCTCACGCGCTTAGGCAGCAGCTTGGAGGAACCGTCCGAAGGAATTCGGGCGGTTTTTTTGAAATATAGGAAGGTATAAGGTTCACCTTATACTCGGCTTAAATTTTTTCGAGAAAATGATTGTCCTTAGACAAAGACGAGGAAGTCGTTTTTTCTTACAAAAGGATATACCCATAGCCTAATTAGTTGTGGTATAATATTGACTTGTATGTATATGTCAAGGTTGGGAGTGAATCAGCTTTGTCGTTGATAGTGATGAAGTTTGGCGGCAGCTCCGTGGGAACGCCGGAGCGGATGCAGCGCGTTGCAAAACGCATAATTGAGAGGCAGAAAGAGGGCAACGATATCGTTGTTGTCGTTTCTGCTATGGGAGATACGACTGACGATTTAATCGATCAGTCGAAGCAGCTTAATCTTAACCCGCCGGCGCGGGAAATGGATATGCTGTTAACCGTAGGTGAACAAATATCGATCGCTCTGCTTTCAATGACGATCCACCAGCTTGGACATGGAGCGGTTTCTTTCACCGGTTGGCAAGCAGGTATTCGTACGGAAGCGGTACATGGTAAAGCGAAGATGACAGATATTCAACCTGAGCGCGTATTTAAAGCGTTAAAGGAAGGCAATGTTGCAATTGTCGCTGGCTTTCAGGGTATGAGTGAGGACGGAGAAATTACGACGCTAGGTCGTGGCGGATCCGACACAACAGCAGTGGCCTTAGCGGCTGCGATGAACGCAGATGTATGTGAGATTTATACAGATGTGGACGGTATTTATTCGACTGATCCCCGCGTAGTTAAAAATGCGCGTAAGCTTAATGAGATTTCGTATGACGAAATGCTTGAGCTGGCTCATTTGGGTGCTGCTGTATTGCATCCTCGCGCAGTGGAATATGCGAAGCATAACAATGTGAAGCTTGTCGTTCGTTCAAGCTTTACCCAAAACGAAGGTACAAGTGTAAAGGAGGAAGCGGTCATGGAGCAAGGCGTGGTCGTTCGCGGAATAGCGTTTGACAAAAACGTAGCTAGAATTAGCATTATGGGCGTTGAAGATGTTCCAGGTGTGCTTGCTGATGTATTTGGCGCATTGGCAGACAATGGTATTGATGTTGATATTATTGTGCAGAGCGGTGTGTTGGACGGCAAAGCCGATTTCTCCTTCACCCTATCACTTGATGATAAAGAAAAAGCGATTACAGTTATTGAAGGTCTTCGCAGCAGAGTTCCTTTCCGCGAAGCAACCTCCGAGGATAATTTGGTAAAAGTGTCGATCGTTGGAGCTGGCATGGTAAGTAATCCTGGTGTGGCTGCGAAAATGTTCGCTACGATTTCTACTCTAGGTGTTAGCATCAAGATGGTTAGTACATCTGAGATTAAATGCTCATGTGTCATTTCATCAGAGCTTTTAACCGAGGTTGTTCGTGCGCTTCATACAGCTTATGATCTTGATACGGCTGAGCAAGTATATGTAGGCGGACCTCAGGATCGTCGTTAATTGGCAATTATAACAGTAGGCTCGTTCCGATTTAAAGGAACGAGCCTTTTTTTGTCTCAATAAGTCTCAATAAGCTGATCCATGACAAGTTTCAATGATTGCTCATGACACGACTATCCATTCGTTTGTCGATTTTTTATCGTCTTGAATGAGGCAGTATATTAATTAAAATTAGGAGACAAAGTGTGCTCTAATTTCAAATTGTGATACTAACTAGAGACATTAGGGGGGAAAAGTAGATTTAGTTTCAAAATAGTCAATTAACGACCCAAGAAGCGAGGTGCGGTCGAGTTGACTGGGCAATTAGGTTCATCCTATGACACTAAATCGTAGAACACACTTCAGTGAGTTCAATTAGTTGCAATATCTGAAACTAAAAAACTAAACAGAGCTCTAGGCTCAACTTACTTACATTTTTATTTATATAACCAAGTCATTCAAAATCAGAATGTCTACTAAAATCGCGTTAACAACTCAMCATTCAGCCTCGGAACGTCTTGATAGATGTCTATACAAGAGCAGTCATCTATATCACGCTTCATTCCAAGCTTCAATAGTTTTCTCCCCGTCAACCCGCCAGACAGAGTCTCATTCATGTGACCCAAACGATTGCGATAGAGAGCTAGCATAGCTGTTCCAAAATCATCTGTTTCAATGGCTGCAGAGCTTATTGCATGCATTTTGTCGAGCACAAGCCCTGCGCATAGTCCATCCTCAATTGCAAATTCATCATTGCTCCCTGCGCATAAAATGACGACATCCCTTTTAAGCTCAATCGCAGTTTTTGCGCATGCCTCTGCATTCAGCAAGGAGGCCGTCAGTACATAATCGGCGCGCATTGATTTATGAATGGCCCTTGTGCCATTAGTTGTAGTCAGAATGACTCTTCGTCCGCCTACTGCTTCCTCTGTATATTCATCGGGGGAATTCCCGAGATCGAAGCCAGCGATTTTTCGGCAGAAACGTTCCCCTCCTAGTAGGTCGCCTGGCCTTTGTAAAGCGCGTGCTTCCATAACTGTTTCCGCAGGTATGACACACAAGGCTCCTGCAGCTAACGCAGTGCAAATGGTGCTTGTTGCTCTTAGCACATCAATAATTATAGCCGTCTTATGATGAAACTTCGCAGAGCTAGCTTCATTCACGCTGGATATGACTTGCACTTGAATCATTTTTCTTCCGCCTTTCTCCTCTTTCAATTCTTCACTATATGCGGCAAGAGGTAGGCAGGTGTACGGCATGAAATGTAGACAAGCGTGCATAGAATAACAATACGATATTTTAAAATATAGGAAAGTATAAGTTTCACGCTTATACTCTGCCTATATTTC
>NZ_JBFUHJ010000358.1:0-5811 GCF_056402455.1 Paenibacillus sp. P4_A7
GGCATCCAAGTTATAAGGATGCCAGTTTGCATAAATCAGATTTTAATTAGTTAAGTTAACTTCGTAGTTGATTGCATCCACTATCCCTTGAATCTGCTGTGGATTCATGGCACCACCGCTGAACATTGCCAATGCTCGGACCGGTAGTTCACCCATCATGCGCTGCATCATGCGGCCTGTCGTTTCGTCTCCTTCAGTGTTCACCATCGCACTCATCTGCTTCTGCATTTGCTCGATTAAAGCCCTGCCTGTATTGGTGACTGCAATTTCGCCAAGGGTAGAGTTGAGCGTGTAGGGATCCCCAGGCTGATAGGAAGAAGGTGGCAGCGGTTTACCATATAAGCTCGCGAAATCTTCATCGGATACGAGGAAATCCCCATTAGACAGTGTCTCGTACGCAGCATGCTGCGCCTCCTTTGGAGAAGTGCCATTAAGCGTGATGCTTTGCTCGCAGCGAATGTCTCTACTAGATGAAGCTGCAGCCACGATATAATCTCCTGCTTCCACTACGAATGCTTGGGTATCCACATCATAATAGGCAAAATTGCGAGTGGTCAACGTGACGCATACGGTTTTCTCCTCGCYAGGCTGCAGCATCACCTTGGCAAAACCGCCCAACTCCCGTATAGGCTTAAATACCGAAGGGTTCTTCTGGCTAACATAAAACTGTACGGCTTCAGCTCCCGCAACGTCTCCGATATTTTTTACTTTTACGCTAGCTACCACGTCATTGTCCTTTTTCTCTAGCGTTAGACCGCTGTATTCAAAGCTCGTATATGACAGACCGAACCCAAAAGGGAACTGTACATCTTTGCCAGCCTTGTCGTAATAGCGGTAGCCCACATAGATGCTCTCCCGATATTCTACAGTCTTCTCTCCACCAGGGAAGTAGTGATAGCTGGAGTTGTCCTCCAGTTTAAAAGGGAAGCTTTCAGCCAGCTTACCGCTTGGTACTGCATCACCAAAAAGCAGATCCGCAGCTGCGCTGGCGCCGGCTTGGCCGCCTAAATACAGCATGAGCAGTGCTTTGGCATCGACAAGCCAAGGCATTTCCACGGCGCTGCCTCCAAACAGCAGCACTACTGTGTTGGGATTGACAGCAGCGGTACGTTGTAGAAGTGCGACATGACTGTCAGGCAAACGCATATGATCGCGATCAAAGCCTTCGCTCTCGTACTCATCGGGCAGTCCGATACATACGATCGCGATGTCGGCCGACATCGCAACCGCTTCTGCCTCGGACAGCAATGCTTCATCAGCCGCATCACCATTTGCAGAGTAACCCTGGGCATAGATGAAGCTTTCCCCTCGCTCCTTCAGAATGCCGCACAGATTTTCCAATTGAATCGGATTAATGCGGCTGCTGCCAGCACCTTGGTAACGCGGCTTGTCTGCAAATCCGCCCAGCACCGCCAGCTTGCTTCCTTTTTGAAACGGCAGCAGATTGCCATCATTTTTCAGCAGCACAGTGCTTTCAGCCGCCACCCTGCGAGCCAATTTGTGATGAGCATCTGCATCATATCGGTATCCTTCACTTTCGTTGTCTTTCGCAGCCAGCAACATGCACAGCATGCGAAGCGCTGCCGTATCGAGCAAAGCCTCTTCCAAGCCGCCGTCCTGAACGGCTTGTACCACTGCTTCGTCATTTGCAGGTCCTGCATAAGGCATTTCCAAATCCAATCCGCTTGCCGTGCCCTTCACACGATCGACAATTGCACCCCAGTCGGTCACCACAAGGCCTTCAAATCCCCATTCATCACGAAGCACCTGGTTTAACAGCCAATTATTCTGGCTAGCGTACTCCCCATTGATCTGGTTATAAGAGCACATGACGGTCCATGGTTGCGCTTTCTTTACTGCTTTCTCAAAAGCAGGCAGATAGATTTCCCTTAAAGCCCGTTCATCGACGATTGAGTCCACCACCAAACGGCGGGTCTCCTGATTATTGGCTGCATAATGCTTCATACTTGTTCCTACACCCTTGCTCTGGATGCCTTGGATAAACGAAGTGGATAACTCTCCTGTGAGAAACGGATCTTCGGAAAAGTATTCAAAGTTACGCCCACACAGCGGGCTGCGCTTGATGTTGGCGCCAGGTCCGAGAACAACGGTCACATTCTCTTGCAGACATTCTTCGGCAAGTGCTTCACCCATCTCGCGAAGCAGGTCAGTATCAAAGGAACAAGCCGTCGTTGCGGCGGTAGGAAAACAGGTTGCAGGCACGCTCTGGTTGATCCCCAAATGATCGGAACTGCCACCTTGTTTGCGCAGACCATGAGGCCCATCAGTTACCATCACTTTGTCTATGCCCAGGCGTTCCAATCCTTTAGTCTGCCAGAAATTGCTGCCGCTGCACAAGGTAGCTTTCTCTTCTAATGTCATTTGCGTCAGTATTTCTTTCGCTTTCATCTCATATTTTTTCAAATTGATGCTCCTTTCGATTTTCGCAAAGTGATAATTCTTGTTGTATCGTTGTTGAATCAAGTGTATACGGCTGGCGCCGTCCTCTGGTGGCATAAGTTCGTTTCACGGTGAAATATAGGCGTTGGTATAAGTGTGAAACTTATACTTTCCTATATTTTGAAAAAAACGTGCTTCCACAGCTGAAACAACAACCAACTCATGAAAAAACCATCAATCACATCGGAAGGAAAATGTGCGCCCATGACAACTCGGCTGAATGCAATGAGCACGAACCAGACATAAGAGACAGATAGAAGCCATGCTGCTTTACCTTGCAATTTAGGGCATTACACATTCTCCAACATGAATTTTCCAATCTCAATCAAACTATCTTCCGCTTGCGGTGTGACACCCACCTGATCGGCAAACCCGTGGGAAAGTCCTTTGTACCGTATCGTTTTTACTTTGACGCCTGAGTCCTTTAGCTTTAATGCATACGCATCATCCTCTATACGCAAAAAGTCATATTCGCCGAACAAAATGACGGTAGACGGCATCCCTTTCAGATCTCCTCGCAGCGGACTCACATAGGGGATTTTATCATCGGGCACTCCCAAATATTCGCCCAATGTAACATTTCCTATAGCGCCGCTAAACATATCCAGTATCGAACGAATCGTTTTATCCTGAGACGGGGATATTTCATAAACATCCCTGCGTTGCATATGTCCCTCCATACCTGCTGCGTCCACACTTGGATATAGCAGTGCTTGCGCCTTCACCATCTGGGTTCCCTCATCCCGATCCTTCATTGCGCACACCGTGGCTAGGTTCCCACCTGCGGAATCACCGGAGATACAGATGCGATGCGGGTCACCATTGAAATCTTCGGCGTGGACATAAATCCATTTCAACACGGCATAACAGTCGTCGAGCCCGGCAGGATATGGGTTTTCCGGAGCTAGGCGGTAATCCACCTGAATCGATACACAGCCAGTATTCGCAACCACAAGCTTGCAGATCTCCTCCACCACTTCTGGTCCTCCTGCCACGAAACCTCCGCCGTGGATGAAATAGAACACAGGCTGCAAGCCTACCTTCTTCTTTTGCGAGGTATAAATGCGGACAGGGACCGCCACATCACCGTTCTGAACTGTAGCATGCTTCACATCAACGCCTTCAGTGATCGATATGCTCTTCACGCCATTCATCATCCGACGCATTTGAGCTGCGCTTTTTTGGATATTTTTCTTCCGGCTGCCTTTCATCATCATCTTAATCACCATGCCCTTGAAGCCTTTCAGCATTGGCTCCAAACTCTTATATAAGCGAGGATCCAGCACGCCAGGCTCATCGGTTTCAGGAATGGGCTTAATCAAGATATCCAGTCCGTTTTCATTAATTACATGCTGCCTTTCAAGAATAGACGTAAGAAGCTGTTTAGAATATTTGCGTTCCATGAGGATTCCCCTTCCCAAATCTTGTGTCCATCCAACTCAATAAGATCGATTTTTCATTATAATAGCTCTTGAATGGCATTTTTGTAGTAGATATGCCATAACTCAATTATAGGTTTGGGATTTCAGAAAAAATATCGTATTATTTCTTTTCTTATATACTTCTTTTATCGTTTCAAATAAAAGAGATTCCATATTTGTAGTCGAGAGCAAAAATACAATATAAAAAACAAAAAGGACGACGCCAAAGTCATCCTTTTTGTTTTATTTTCTATTTATCGCGTTAGTAAAATCAATTGAACCTCATGCGGCTGAACAACAGCATTTACCACATAATTCGCTGTCACTTGCATCGACTGCATTTGAAATAGCGGTAGGGACCGACTTTCAAGATAAGCCCATTCTTCTGGACGCATTTCCTTAGGTGCACCCATATTCAGCCATTCGTCAAAGGCGCTTCCTCCAGCTGGACCTACCGAATACCTGCGCTCTGTATAAACACCCGGCGTTAAGCCGTCCAGACGAATGTGGTACTGACGGGGATTGCGTATATTGAACACATTGTACCGTTCGGTTTGGGTTAGGTGAGTAGTATGACGGTAGCGATACAATGTATCATAATGACAATAATTATAAATGAATATCTGTATTTCAGCTTTCGAAGAGGTTATAAAATACCCGTCACCTTCAGCTACCAAGTTGCTACCTGCATACTTCAACAACTGTAGGGCGCGATAACAGCTTTTGGGCATTCCCCCGCGAGTGAATAAACCAAACCCGCCATGGAAAAGCTCCGCCGAGGGAACGATCTCCTCCATATGGTCGCTTAGCGTCCAATATCCCATAGCCTCAAACTGGTCATAGTTTTCCAGAATGTTTTTGAAAAGAAAAGCAGATTTGTACGAGGTGTCGTTGCACAAATCACGCTGCCAGATGCTATTGCTCCACTCTTCAAGAATCACGGGCAGATTGCCGAAACCGCATTGGCGCAACAGCTTTTTGACCTTGTGCAAAGCGTGCCCCAAAAACTGTTCATCACCGCTTGCCGCAAGAGGAAAAGCTTCATCCTCAGCCATGAGCTGTAGACCAGTGTCTTCCTGATCGGGTAATATACTGTGAAAAGCACGCAGAGCCAATGTGTCTGGCATACAGTTTTCCTTGCTGCAAGCCACCAGAAATTCGCTAATATAATCACTCGAATCAATGTTGCACCCTGGACCAGTAATATGCAGCTGCGGATCGATAGCGCGGATCACTCGACTGGTCTCTCGGTAAAGCACCCAGTATTCTTCCAATGTAAATACACCATAGCCGGAAAACTCTGGACTCACGAATGGAGCGAACCTCCATTCCCGCACCGATTCAATCCCATATCGATCAATGAAATGGCGAACGAGCGATGTTACGAGGGCGAGCCATTCGTCTAATTTCTCGGGCATAGATAGGATGCTTGGCCTCCTGAATGGAAACACGGCTTCCCTCGCTAAAGCAGAGGGCATATAACTGAATTCCACATAAGGCTTTAACCCCACTGATAGCACAAAGTCCAGTACCTCATCTACATAAACAAAGTTATACTCCAAGCTGCCCGACAATTTGCTGACATACAGCATCATATCATCATCCAACAGACCTTTGCAGCGCACATAGCGAAAACCAATCTCCTTTTGCATCTTTCGTATTTGCGCCTGCACCGCGCCATTCAGCAGATCTTTGGCATATCCTGCATTTATCAACGTCCGCCAATTATGACTCAGCGTCCTAATCTTACGGCTAATGTCCACATGCAGATCATATATCTTGTTAACCTGGGGTCTGACGATCGATTGCTCGGGTTGATGCAAATGACGCATCAGTGAAGAAAAATCGGTCGAGAATCCCTCACTGGCGGTACCGTTCTCCTTAGGCTCGGTGGCATCATGCTCATTTACGCGACGGTATTGCCCTGGTG
>NZ_JBFUHJ010000359.1:0-5803 GCF_056402455.1 Paenibacillus sp. P4_A7
CGGCGCCGGCTCTGTAAAGCTGATGAATACAACATATTGGGAATCTTTTATTACATCCGACTCACTCAATCTATCTCTGTTTGTCTATATTCCGGAAGAGAACRTATTGGGTGAATTGAGAAGCTATGAAAAATGGGTATGGGTTATTCTAGCCATATCGATTGTTGCTATTATTCTACTCGCTTTAACATTGTACAGGATCATTCATAACCCGCTCAGAAAGCTTGTTTCCGCTTTTCGCAAGGTAGAACAAGGTCTTTTTACGCCGGTTGCAGTGAAAGCGACAAAGGACGAGTTCAGCTATTTGTTTGCGGGCTTTAACCGTATGGTCGCCCAACTTAACATCTTAATTCATGAAGTGTATGAGAAGGAAATTAACTCGCAAAGATCGGAATTAAAGCGACTTCAGGCGCAAATTAACCCGCACTTTCTGTATAATTGCTTTTTTATAATGGGCGGCTTGATCACCGATAAGGAATATGACAAAGCGTCTGGATTCAACTTTTACTTGCGCGATTATTATCGGTTCATCACGAAGAATGCAGAAGATCTAATTCCGATGGAAGAAGAAATGAAGCATACGAAGACATATGTGGATATTCAAACGATCTGTTACGGAGATCGCATCGACGTCGAAATAGAGTCGCTGCCCGAGCTTTTGAGCTGCGTGCTTGTGCCTCGCCTGATTATCCAGCCGATTATTGAAAACGCCTATAAATATGCGCTGACCTGCCATGCTTCGCAGGGCCAATTATGGATTCAATACGAAAAGGATAAGGAAATCATGAGCATCATGGTAGAGGATAACGGAACGAACATCGAGGATGCTCAAATTGCTGCCTTATCTGCCCAGCTTGCATCAACGGTAATACCGAGGGAAGAACCTACCGGATTAATCAATGTGCATCGCCGTTTACAGCTAATGTTTGGTCAGAACTGCGGCTTAGCCTTCAGCAGATCTCAGTTGGGTGGTTTATGCGTTATAATCAGGATCAAACTGCAAAACGATTTGGAGGAAACGGCATGTACCGAATGATGGTTGTGGATGATCTCCCTATTATTGTTGATCGACTTGTAGGGTTAATTGGAGAGCACGAACAATTAGAACTCGACATGTATAAAGCGTATTCAGCATTTGAAGCCATTGAAATTCTCAAAAAAACCAAAATAGACATTGTGCTGACTGATATTAAGATGCCTGGTATGGAAGGAATCGAGCTGCTTCATGAAATCCATAAATATTGGCCGAAATGCAAAGTCATTTTCCTGACAAGCTACGGTGAATTTCATTATGCAAAAGCTGCTATCTCTGGCGGAGGATTTGATTTCATCCTTAAGTTCGAAAGCGACGAGGTCATTATCAAAGCCATATTAAAGGCAGTTTCGGCGCTTCACGACGAGTATGCAACAATAAAGCAGCTTCATGAGGCACAAATACAGAAAAGACAGGTGACCCCGTTTCTGCAAGAGCAGATTTTGTACAATTTGCTGTATGGAAAAGGAGATTTCCGACGCAGCAAAGAACAATTCAGCGAAATAGGAATCCAGCTGAATTGCGACATGCCTGTGTATGTACTTGTCGGTAGAGTAGACGACTGGGCAGCGATTACTGGGACAACAGATCGTAAACTGCTGCTGTATGCTGCGCGCAATGTTATAGAAGAGCTACTCAACGTATCGGCTGTTATAGCGTCGGTAACTATTGAAGAATCGAGAGTGGTTTGTCTTCTCCAGCCCAAGGATATCTTGATCGCCGAGCATCAGGAAGAACAAGCTGACGAAGTATGGGAACGAACCTTTGTCTTTGTTTACGAATCCATTCCCTCCATTCAGTCGGCATGCCGCGATTTGCTCAAGCTTTCGTTTTCTTTTGCGCTCGGGAAGGAGCCCGTTATGCTCAGCCAGCTCCCGGAATTGTTTGATCATCTGCGCTCTCTATTCTTGAGCCATGCCAGCGCGGGCAGAGAGCTGCGGCTCACGGATCGAATCGCCTCGGACGCTAACAATCCGTCAGTTGCTGCCGCTAAACATAAAATGCAAAGCTTCGTGATCAAAAAAATAGAACTGCTCGGACACTATCTGGAAAATGGAACAAAAGAGGAATTTGACCGGCTATTCGAGGAAATTATAGGCGATACGGCTCGCGAGTCCAACTCTGGTTTTTTGAAGCTAGAGGTCTATTACAGCTTAGCTTCCGTATTTTCGTCCCACTTTCGTCTCATTCCTCCGGATTCTGCCCTAACAGCAAAGATCGAGCTGGGAAAACTGACGCAGGCGAACCCTGAGGATTTGTCCTGGGAAGAAATGAAGACCTACTTTTCCGCAATAGCGAATCGAATCTTCGCGCATAAGAGTGAAACCAAAGAGCTTGGCAAAGAAAATATCATTCTATGGTTGAACGATTATATCGGGAAACATATTGACGAGGATCTATCGCTAACGCGTCTTGCTGAAACCGTCCATTTGAATCCTGTGTATCTATCGCGCATGTATATGCAAGCATCCGGTATTGGGATTTCCGATTATGTGAATATATGTCGGTTAGATAAATCAAAAGAACTGCTCAAAAACACCCACTATAAAATATATGAAATTGCCGAAAAGGTGGGTTACGATTCGGCACTGTCGTTCATTCGTTTTTTCAAAAAACAAATAAACATGACCCCCCAGGAGTATCGGAAATTATGATGAATCTCAAAATACCGGGAAACGTCATGTGACTCCAATCCAATGCGAAATGCTCGTTACAGCCTTCGCTCAATAAGCGGGCGATAACTCGCGAAACTCTTGCGGCGAAACCGACACAAGTTTTTTGAATTCACGATAAAAGGACGACGAGCTTTGGAAACCGCAGCTCAAATAGATATCCGTAATCGGCATACTCGTTCCACTCAGAAGCTTCTTCGCTTCCTGGATTCGAATTTGCAGCAGATAGGATTTGAAACGCTCGCCTACGATTTCCAAAAATAAATGCCGTGTCCGGGACGGACTGAGCGTCAGAAGTCTGGCAATATCCTCTAGCTGCAAAGGCTCGTGGAAGTGATCCTGAATGTAAGCCAGCGCGGGCTGAAAATGCACGAACTTGGAGGAAACCCGCTTTCTCTGCACACTTATATTTCCATTCTCGTAATGCCGAAGCAGGAGGGCGCAAATATGGAACAACAAGCTCTTCACGATACTTTGATAAGCGCTGCGGCAAGCATCAAGCTCAGTCTTTATCTCGATGAGCATACGTCCGATTTGCTCAGCGGTTGATGTATGGGCGGGAATGCAATGCTCGAAAGTTTGCGGATCGTAAATAAAAGGCAGAAGTAGGTCAGGATTAAACGCATGGATCGTCTTTACATCCAGACAGACAACAAGACAGACGCAGGCGTCGCCGGGATTCGACTGGCTCGTATGACGCTCCGTATTATTGACCAGGATGATGTCTCCGGGTTCTACTCGATACCGCTTCTCCATACATGTGAACGTGCCGCGGCCGGTCAAGCAGTAACAGAGCTCCAGCGTCGGATGCCAATGAATCGGCTCCTGAACGTGGTCCAGCGTCCACTCGATAATGTCGATGCCCGTCTCCTTATCCAAATTGAACATGAGTTTGACTCCATCGTTCTTGCCGATGTTCCCCATCATACCGCCCCTCTTCACCGAATTACTTCGTGCTGGACCATGATCTCCCCATACCTATATACTCTTCAACGAGAGGCTTTACTTCCTCCGGACAATTCGCGATAAAGGTCCGCGCCGATTCAGGCAAAGGCCAAACTTCATCGAATTGCTGTCCCTTCGTCCGGAACGAGAGAGCGCAGCTAAGCCTCGTTTCCGTGCCGTTGTGAGCATGTACCCCGTGATACGTCCGCTCCGCAAAAACAATCATGTCCCCTGGGTCCGAATAGAGATTGAATACTTCCTTGAAATCCATTTCCACGCAATCCTTCGGCTCGGTCCCTTTTCGGTAGAACGACTTTCGGTTGCTTGTGAACTCAAACTCTTCCGGCCCTTCCCATTCTTTCGTATGCGAATCGGGAATAATGGCGATCCCCGCTCTGTCAGGATGCGTCCCGTTCAAATAAAACCAGTTGGAGCTGGCGCCCGTCGTATTCAGAACGCCGTCCACTCCGTAAGGATGAGTTCTCGGCTGCCAGTCTGTATGCCAAGCGCCGACAGGGGCTCCCGGTTTCTTATAAATGGCTGCGGAACGATTGAGCGTAATCGGCTGGTATCCGTACAGACAGCGAACGATTTTCATATAAGGCTCATAAGTCAGCAGACCGGAAAGCGCCTGCGATTGCTCAATAAAACTATTGGCGAAGCTTGTCGTTCCAGGAGTTTTGTCGGTTTCGTCTTCCAGCGCCAGGCGAACCTCTGCCTTCAGTTTATCGACCATTTCCGGTGAAAGCAATCCTTTCACGACGGCAAAACCATGCTGCTCGTTGCAGTTGTAAATTCCCTCTACATCATCTTTTTCGAATTCATATACGTACGGCAGTTTCTTCGGCATTGTACTCATCGAATCTCGCTCCCTTTTGCTTATTGGATTTTATTTACACCTTAATTATAGCGCCGCCCTCTTGGAGTATCGTCCCACTAAAGGCAAACGGATTCCCACAAAGGGCTAATATTAGAATTTATCGAGTACTGGCGAATTTCAACAAGGCCACGGAATGCTTGGGAAGCAGTAGCGACACCCGGTCAAGCTCTCGCCATTCCAAGTCCTCACGCTGTAGATTTCGTTCTCTATCAAGTATATAATGCTCGCCAGGCAACTGCTCCCGCAGCCCGAGAAGCTCCAGCTCGTAAAGGCGCGTCAGGGCATTGAAGTTGCTGATCAGTACGGCCGCTTCTCCGTCGTCATTTACAGTGGCGCAGCAATATAGAGCTTGCGCTTCTTGAGCCAGCGACACCGCAGCCTTATTTGGGAATTGCGCGAGCTGGTTAAAAGCTTCAAATGCGTATTACGTTTTTTTGCGGAACCCCGTAATAATCAAACAGCCCCGTGCAAGCGTTTGATCCTGCCTGTATTGCTATTAAAATCAATGGTAATGTCAGTCACTTGGCATGTCCCCCTTGCCGTCTTCCCATAGAAGGCTTCCATTGCTCCGTCTACAATCCGCCTACAATTTCAAGTCAAAGAAAAAGTTCCTGTTCCCGTGGAAATTACGGGAATGGGAACTTCAACAGGCTTAATACAGAATAACCTTTATTACTTATGAGTTTGAATTTCTTGCACGGCAATCAATGCCCGCATGAGTCCTTGTGCTACCTCCGCTCGGGATACTCTTTCTTTAGGAGGAAACTTGTCATTCCCAAGTCCGATCATGATATTGCTTATTTACCTTTGTATACCGATGATCTGGCCCATGATGAAATCATCACCCTTGAGTTGCGAAACTTCATTTCCTTCCAGTTGTCCAAAGTCAAAACAGCCGGTACTAATGCAGTCCGGCTGTTTTGCTTGCAAACTAATTCATCACCCATCCACCATCGGCATTCAACGTCTGACCTGTAATACAATCACTATCCGGCGCTGCAAGGAAAACAAAGCTACCGACCATATCCCCTGGGAGAATTCTGCGCGGGATAGATTGTTCCGATGCGAAATAAGCACGCGTTTCCTCTTGGACATGTGGATCAGGAAAATCAAGTAATTCCTGCTCTGTCATTACAGCACCAGGGGTAATCGCATTAACCGTAATACCATGTTTACCCACTTCTCTACTCAAACCGCGTGTAAAACCAATAACCCCACCTTTGGAAGAAACATAATGTAAGAAATCTTTTTGTCCTCTCAGAAAGGTAACCG
>NZ_JBFUHJ010000360.1:0-5803 GCF_056402455.1 Paenibacillus sp. P4_A7
GAGGAAGATATTGCGGCAGGACTGCAGGGAGCCATTGTAAAGGATGAAGAGAAAGATCGTTTGGTGTGGAAAGAGTATTTGGATAATGTGATGAAGAAGCGAGGAGCGTCATGGCGGAGTCTGTACAACGCTTGTTCGGAGATGAACGGATGAACGACAGGCAGCAGCCTTTTCATGTTTTCGGAATCCGGCATCTATCTCCTGCGGGCGCTTATCATTTACGCGCTTTTTTGGAAGAAAAGAAGCCTACCGCCGTTCTTGTGGAAGGTCCTAGTGATGCAAGCGAATATATTTCGCAACTGGTCGCTCGCAATGTAGTGCCACCGGTTGCCTTGTTGGCCTATACGGATCAATTGCCTATAAGGACGCTCTTGTATCCTTTCGCGATATATTCTCCTGAATACCAGGCTTTTCTTTGGTCAGAACAGAACGGAGCTCATGCGGAGTTTATTGATTTGCCATCAGATATTTCGTTGTCTATGTACGAATCACGAAGACAGCGAACCGATGATGAGGAAGATAGTGCCGACCGAAGCCATATAACGACTCAAAATGATCTGTATGAGCGAATTGCCACACTTGCTGGAGAGTCGGATTATGAGTCGTATTGGGAGAGGTATTTCGAGCATGAAGCCAAAGTGGAGGGCTATAGGGAGAGCATACACTATTATTCCGCCCAAATGAGAGGAATATTAGAGCAGCAGGAATGGGAACTTGCACCAGCGGAGGCCGCATATAACGAAATCCGCGAAGCTTATATGCGGCGCAAAATAAAAGAAGTCGTTGATTCTGGACATGATCCCGACAAAGTTGTTGTCGTGACAGGAGCACATCATGTTTCCGCTTTGCTTTCGGATTTACCTTACATGAGCAATGAACAATTAGCAAAACTACCACGGAGTACAACCAAAATTACACTCATGCCATACTCCTACTATAAGCTGTCAACGCAATCGGGTTATGGGGCTGGAAATCATGCTCCCGCCTACTATGAACTGTTCTGGAGATGTCTGAAGAATAATGAGCTTAACAAGTTAGCGCCGTTGTATCTAACCCACGTAGTCACTCACATGCGTGAGCATGGTACTTACCGTTCAACGGCTTCGGTAATCGAGGGTGTCAGGCTAGCCGAGGCACTTGCCTCGCTGCACAACGGCCGTCTTCCAACATGGAAGGATCTGCATGATGCGGTAGTCATAACTCTCGGTAACGGCGAGTTGTCCGTAGTCGCCGATGCTTTAGCCCGGACCGATATCGGCACAAATATTGGAAGTCTACCGGAAGGTGTGAGTCAGACTCCCGTTCAGGACGATTTAAAGCGTGAGTTGAAACGTCTAAAGCTGGAGAAGTACAAATCAGTCATAGCAGCTGATCTTGAACTAGATCTTCGTGAGAACCGTCGTGTAAAGTCAGACGCGGCTGCATTTCTCGACCTAAATCGCTCTGTACTGCTGCATCGGATTGAACTTTTGGGAATTAGCTTTGCTAGGAAGCATAGAACTCGGCAAGATTCCGCCACATGGGCTGAGCATTGGGTGCTTCAATGGACACCAGAGTCTGAGATTCAGACGGTCGAGTCTACATTAAAAGGGGAGACTATCGAGTTAGCAGCTGCTTTTGTGCTTAATGAAAAGCTTGAGGCTTGCACGAGTATCGTAGAAGCCTCTCAAATGATTCGAATCGCCTGTGATTGCGGCCTGCCCACACTAATGGAACAAGCCCGAAGGACATTGCAACGACTAGCGGTCGATACAGGCAATTTTGTAGAAATAGCTTCTTCGGCCTACGAGCTGTCCGTGTTCATTCAATATGGATCGATCCGGCTAATAGAGACGGAGTCACTGGTTCCGCTTCTTCAGCAATTATTTTTGCGCGGAACTCTCTTATTAGTCGACACTGCACTGTGCAGTGAGGATGCTGCTAAAAATAACATCGATGCTATGAATGCCCTCCAAACAATTGCTCAAGAGCATTTTGATATTGTTGATGATAGGTTGTGGCGGCAGAAGCTATTAGAGCTTTCCTCACGCGATGACCGAAATGCGATGATGTCGGGTTTTGCATTTAGCATTTTGCTCGAACGAAATGAAGTGTCTGAGGACCAATGTGCTGCAGAGGTGTCTAGACGTCTATCTCCCGGTATTCCTGCTGACCTTGGTGCAGGCTGGTTTGAAGGACTCTCTTTGAGAAACCGTTATGCGCTGCTTTCCCGAGTCTTTCTGTGGAAACAGCTCGATGAATACATACATTCACTGGAGCACGAGCAATTTCAGCGTTCCTTGGTGTTTTTACGCAGAGCATTTAGCACATTTGAGCCGAGGGAAAAAGCATCTATTGCAGAGCTAATGGGTGATCTTTGGGGAATTGGTTCGATGGAGATCGGAGAAGTGCTTCAGCAGCCACTTACTGAGGAAGAAAAGGAGAAAATCGATGAACTCAATTCGTTTGATTTTGGCGATTTGTAAGCTATGACAAGGAATAATGATGAGCAAATAAAGAGATGGAGGCTCATTCTTGGTGCCGATGCCGAGCAGAAGCTGCAGTCATATGGCGGAGCTTCCGGCCCTTTGCTCGATGAGAAATCTAGGATGATGGATGAGGCACTAGCAGCTATCTATGACGGAACATCTGGTTATAGTGGTATAGACTCAAGCAGTTCGGCCTCCGCTGGCAGCAGGAAAACTGCTGGTTTAGGAACGTCATCTCCGAAGCTCGCCAAGTGGCTCGGCGATATCCGCTCGTTTTTCCCGCCGGATGTGGTGTCTATTATTCAGGCAGATGCCATTGAACGGAAGGGGTTAAAACAACTGCTATTCGAGCCTGAACTATTGTCTCAAGTAAAGCCTGATATCCAGATGGTGGCGACATTGATGTCATTGAAAGGCCTTATTCCTGAGAAAACGAAAGATACAGCTCGTCAACTCGTTAAAGTAGTGGTAGAAGAAATAACCAAGCGACTCACGGATGATATACGGAGGGCTGTAACTGGAGCATTAAATCGGAGACAGCATTCACCGCTCCCATCGGCCTCCGGACTCGATTGGAATACGACCATTCGTAAAAATTTGAAGCATTATGATCATGATCGGCAACTGCTCATACCGGAAAAGGTTTATTTTTTCGATCGAGCGCGAAGAAGTAAAGAGTGGACCGTTATTCTCGATATTGACCAAAGCGGCTCCATGGCCAATTCAGTCATCTATGCATCAATAGTTGGCTCGATTTTTGCTAGTATGCCTTCCCTAGACACTAAAGTCGTCGTATTTGATACTGAAGTCGTCGATCTGAGTGAGCAGTGCGCAGAGGATCCCGTTGACATGCTATTCGGCGTTCAGCTTGGAGGCGGAACGGACATTAATAAATCTGTAGCCTATTGTGAACAGTTTATTTCAGAACCGAAAAAGACGCTTTTCATCCTTGTTTCGGATTTATATGAAGGTGGAAATCGATCTGAGCTGCTGCGCAGAATGGCAGAGATGCAGCAAGCCGGCGTGAAGGCGATATGTCTGCTAGCTCTTTCAGATCAAGGCTTACCGGATTACGATGATTCAGTAGCTAAAAAGCTTGCGACCTTTGGCATTCCTTGTTTCGGATGTTCCCCAGATCGTCTGCCTGAACTAATTGAGGGAGCGTTAAAGGGATTAGATTTGAAGGAGATGGCTGATCGGTTAGGAAATGCCAAGAGTCTGTAACTTAGTTAATTAATATCTGAATTTCATTATGAAGTTCATATCGACTTCGAATTAAAGCATTCTGGCTCGGAGAAAAACACACGTATCGAGCGTAGCAAGTAGTGTTTTTGTGAGAGTGTGTATATACTATACACACTTTTTGTTTGCGACGAATACGGTAATTTTAGAAGAAAGTAATGAAAAATATCTATTTTATCTACTTTCTCTTATTGATGTACTAACATATATCCTTTATAATTCAGTAAAATGATAAGGCGCCATTATTCAACGCTTTTTGAAAGGATTTGAATATTAAATGTCAGAAAAACTTAAAGTTGGTATTGTTGGAGGAACAGGTATGGTTGGTCAGCGACTGGTACAGTTACTAGATCAGCATCCTTGGTTTCAAGTAACGGTCATTGCAGCTAGTGCTGGCTCTGCAGGTAAAACTTATGAGGATTCCGTAAAAGGCAGATGGAAGCTTTCCAGCGAAATTCCTGATGATGTGAAAAATATCGTCGTACAGGATGCATCGAAAGTGGAGGAAGTTGCCGCTAATGTCGATTTTATCTTTTGTGCTGTAGATATGAAGAAGAATGAGATTCAAGCGTTGGAAGAGGCATATGCAAAAACCGATACGCCTGTTATATCCAATAACTCGGCTCATCGCTGGACGCCAGACATTCCAATGGTTATTCCGGAAATTAATCCTGAGCATATTGAAGTTATTGCCGCGCAAAGAAAACGTCTCGGAACAACGAAAGGTTTTATTGCCGTTAAACCGAACTGTTCCATTCAGAGCTATGTGCCGGCACTTCATGCACTGCTGGACTTCAATCCAAAGGTTGTAGTTGCATCGACCTATCAGGCGATTTCAGGCGCTGGCAAAAACTTCACCGACTGGCCGGATATGCTGGATAATGTCATCCCTTATATTGGCGGCGAAGAAGAAAAAAGTGAGCAGGAGCCGCTTCGCATTTGGGGCAGCATTGTAAATGATGAAATTGTAAAAGCAAGTTCACCGTTAATTACAACGCAATGTATTCGCGTTCCAGTAACGGATGGTCATTTGGCTACAGTATTTGTATCCTTCGAGAACAAGCCTTCGAAAGAAGAAATTCTCGCTCGCTGGCAGCAATTCAAAGGACGTCCGCAGGAGCTTGGTTTGCCAAGCGCACCTAAGCAGTTCATTACGTATTTTGAAGAAGAGAACAGACCGCAGACGAAGCTTGATCGAGACATTGAGAACGGTATGGGCGTTTCAACAGGCAGATTGCGCGAGGATTCCGTTTACGATTTTAAATTTGTTGGACTATCACACAACACATTACGCGGTGCCGCAGGTGGCGCTGTACTGATCGCAGAATTGCTTAAAGCTGAAGGTTATATTCAGCCTAAATAAGCAAATTTTGTGGAATATATAGGTTGATATCAAAAGGGTTGATCTTCATTACGGAGGATCAACCCTTTCAATGCAGACACGTTACAGACTGTGAGAGAGAATTACGCTGAGCTTTTGGATTTGACTGTATTTCATACAATCAAAACTATATAAAAAATGACGAATTACACTTAGACTGTATTTCATCCAAGCAAAACGACCGTTTTGCAGACAAAGAGCCTCAAACTGTCATTTTGATTGTATGATATCCATTCAAACTCATTGAATTGTGAAAGTAACAGGTTTTGATTGTACGTTATCCATTCAAATCATCATCCACGGCAGTAATTAACCATATAAAATATTAATCATTAGGGCGCTATCTGCAGATAGCGTTCTTTTGCGTTGTCGAGGTTACACGTACGCGATTTTCATCTAGATGAACTTATTCATCATTATCGACATAAAGCCTAAATCAAAAAGAATTCATATGCGTACAAAGCCATATACATAGGTAAGTGTATTTTACTTATGGTTTAGTGGTCGTAGTAGTGGAGGAGGTGCATAGTTTGAATAGCTCGAAATCCAAGAGGCTCCTGGGTCTTATTACTGGAGTTGTATCCTTAAATATTTTCATATTATCACCTGGTTTATTAGGAATAGAAATAGGGGGCGACAGTGTCCTTGAGACGGCTTCAGGTGTAACCGTATTGTTTATAAGTTTTCTTGTGCTGCTATACGGGAGTTATGT
>NZ_JBFUHJ010000361.1:0-5790 GCF_056402455.1 Paenibacillus sp. P4_A7
CATCAGAGTAAGACCTATGAACTTACTGCACTTCGTCCATGGACCTTCAATGATCTAGCGATAGTTCTGTCTGAACTTTCAGGTAAGCCCGTTATAATCCGTCAAGATCCTCAGATCCAAAACTGGATATATGTGCAGTTTGCTCTACTGGAAATATCAGATGAGGAAGACCTTTGTTAAATGCTTCATCATTTGATTGGGTCGAAATTGAGGATGTGGAGTGCTTAGAAAACTCTGGGTTCGTCTGAACATACAGGCGTACATGGTAAATCGTCAACGCATCGATCTGCCGAGCAACCGTATCGTAAACGAAAGAAGCTGACGTCGGTTGGGTACCGACGCCAGCTTTCGCTTAAAGACTTATCTCATTGGATGATTTCAGCTTTTCAGTAATTTTGCCACCATCACGGAGAATTCAGCTCTTGTGATATCTTTGGTCTGTTTGAACGTACCGTCCTCATAACCCGAGACGATATGATTGGCTTCCAGGGCCGCGATATACGTATATGACCAGGAATTCGCATTAACGTCTGTGAACGAAACGGCGCTGCCTCCGCTCAGCTCGAATGCTCTGACAAGCAAGGCCGGAAGCTGTGGTTACGAAATGAGGCAAATGATGAAGAGAAGAATAGGAATTCGCTTCAAGTTGATGGTTATGATGATTTGTTTAACGACATTGCCCGTAGTGACTGTAACTTGGCTTGCTGCCAATAATACACGTCATTCCGTGGAGCAGGAAATCATTAATGCCAACGTCTCGCGTATGGAATGGGCGAATCAGTATCTCMATGAATTGATTCAGCAAATTGATACTTTATTTTACACGGTCCAAATTAATACTGAGCTCATGAGCAGTCTGTCTGCCGTTGATACTCCTAATATAAGCGTGCAATATACTACTCAAAAATATATAAGCGATACCCTCAAGCAAGTCTTCTATGCTAACTCCAACAAGATTGATGATTTTACCCTCTACATTCATGATAATAAAAAGGCGATTTCTGTAAATTTTATGAGCAGTGGTTCAATATCGTATATGGATATTCAAAAGGGTTCCTGGAATCGGATGCTGGATACCCCTATTAATATGTATTTCAAGCAGGAGCCTAATGGCATTTATGCCTTTCATAGCATGAATCACTTTGAAGACCGGAAGTTTCTTGGAGGTCTCTCCGTAAGGATTAACCGCAAGGTATGGGATGAGGTAGGAACTATTCTTAAATCGGAGCAGGATAGCTCCGTTTTCCTGCTTAATGATGAAGGTGAATTGTTGTCTGGATCAACCAGTGGCAAAGCATCAGAGGATACGTTCGCACTCATTAATAGTCTTCATGTGCCCGATACCGGAATGAGCTTCCAAAGAACGAATAAATATCATTTTTATATGCAAAAGGTTAGTAAAGGGAAAATGACAATTATTAAGGCGATTCCAATTGAAACGATCAACCATAGTGCGCGCGCGACGATTAATGCGGGATTATGGATTGGGAGTTTATTTGTGGCTGCTTCCATTATTCTCTCTATTATATTTTCACTAAAAATCAGCAAACCTATCATCAGTCTAGCAAGAACGATGAGAACAGCGAAAATTCAAAACTTTGAGTTAAAGTCGGTTAAAAATACCGATGAGATTGGCTTGCTGGAGCATGGGTATAACTCTATGATGCAGCGGATGAAGGAACTCATTGAGGTTGAATACCAAAGAGAGATCGATATGAAAACTTCGCAGCTTCGAACGCTGCAAGCGCAAATTAATCCCCATTTTCTGAACAACACGCTCCAATTAATAGGGGGAATGGCTCTTGAAAAGGATGCCCCGGAAATCTACCGAGTGACGCGAGTTATCGGTGAATTATTAAGGTATTCGATTAGTATGGGAAGTGATTTGGTTTCCTTCGGTGATGAGCTCAAGCACATGCAGAACTATGTGTTTATCCAAGAGCAGCGTTTTGCAGGACGATGCCAGATCGTAGTGGAAAATGATGAATCAACCGTGGACTGCCGTCTTCCTAAGTTTACTCTGCAGCCGATAGTGGAAAATGCATTTGAACATGGATTGCAAAGTAAAACCGGTAGTTGGTGTGTTGAAATAAGAATGAAGCGAGTTCGTCAATTTATTCTAATAGCTGTACTAGATCATGGTGTTGGTATGGGCAAAGATAAGCTTATTCAAATTCGTAATCGTCTGCGTTCGGAGAATGAGAGCAGCAGCCTCGATAAGGATCAGAATAGAAAGAGAAAAGGAATCGGCTTGAAAAATGTGGATTCACGATTAAAGCTTCATTTTGGAGAGGCAAGCGGAATTCGTATCTATAGTGAGAATGGAAAAGGAACGATTGTCTTATTTAAGCTGCCGATACGAGAAAGGGCTGAGCCGGAAGATGTATAAAGTGATGATTATCGATGATGAGCCTTGGTCCAGAAAAGTGATCAAACAACTTGGTGAGTGGAATAAGCATGGACTAGTCATTGTAGGCGAGGCTGATGATGGTTCGGAAGGATTACGTCTGATTGACGAGCTGTTGCCTGATATCGTCGTTACAGATATGAGAATGCCTGGTGTAGATGGTGTGGAGCTCTTGTCAGCGCTGAATAAGCGTCACCCTGCGCTCAAGATTATCGTGATGAGTGGTTATGACGACTTCGTTTACTTAAAGCAAGCGATTCAATCGCAAGCGAAGGATTATTTACTTAAGCCTGTTGATCCATTGGAGCTTAATTACGCGCTTGCCAAATGTGTGAGTGAGTTGAAGCAGACGGTTCGAAGTTTCTCGCTAACTGGTAATACAATCTTTCTATCGGCGGATTCAAACACCTTAGACCAGTATTTGGAACACCGCAATCTGCTTCATGGATATTTATTAGATTTGAATGCTGCGGGTGTTAAGCAGACAATTCTAGCCATGAAGCTGCTCTTCGAAATAGAAAGATTAGAGGGTAGCAAACTGAAGGAAGTTGAGCGCGATCTCACACAGCTATTGGAGGATTTTGTGGTGACTTGTGAAATTGAAGTAAGCCAATGGAACCTTTCAGAGGCATCCAAGAAATTGGATGATGACACATTGTATACAGCGAGCGAGACGATTGAAAGAGTCGAGAAATGGTATATTCGATTGATTGACGAGCTCGAGGAAATACGGAGTAAAAGACATAAATTAGATATGGCAGAAGTTCAAAGCTATATTAATCGGAATTATAAGGAAGGTATTACATTGGAGTCGATTGCAGACTTTTTTTACATTAGTAAAGAACATCTCAGTAGATCCTTCAAAACCTTTAGCGGGGATACCGTCACCGACTATATCAATCGAAAAAGAATGGAAAAGGCCAAGCAGTTGATTGTTGAGCATAAGCTATCCATTAAACATGCTGCGGAGATGACAGGGTACACAGATCTTGCGTACTTTTACAGAGTGTTTAAAAAACATAACGGATTCCCACCGGGGGAATTACGTAAATTAAACAATTAGCTGTGTAGTATCAACCTCAATATTGTACAAAAGAAGATGCTAATATCCTTTAATGATTAAAATGAACGCTTCCATCATACTGAGAGAGTAATGAATATGAGGGGGGCAAATACATGAGAAAAATGTTTAATCTAAGCTTCATTGTTGTTTTACTGTTATTGGTAGTTGTAGGATGCAGCTCGAATAATAAGAATGTACCGGCAGCAGAAAGTGAAAAACCGGAAACGGTTGCTACGAGCAAACCAGAGGAAACACCAGCAGAACCTGTGAAGGTAGAGCTAAATGTATTTATGAGCTATCCACAGTATAAAGAGCAATTTGAAGCCTACTTTGAACAATTCAAAGCGAAGGAATTGGCTGATAAAAATATTGATGTAACGATTAAAACGGAAATGCCGAACGCAGATCAAGCGAAACAAATTTTACAAACACGTCTCGCTTCAAACGATGCACCAGACTTGTTCACCATTCATGCGAATGACATTCCGACTTATTATAAAGCAGGATACTTAAGTGATCTAGCTGATCAACCCTCCATTAAAAGCCTGTACGATCCCATTAAGAAAACAGTTACTTATGATGGTAAAGTCGTCGTACTGCCATTAGAAAGCTCCACATGGGGATTTTTGTACAATAAAAAAATGTTTAAGGAACTCGGCTTAACACCGCCAAACACTTTGGATGAAATGAAAGCGGTTGTCGAAAAATTAAATGCAGCTAACATTGCACCTTTCCAGCTTGCATTTCAAGAGTCGTGGGTACCTCAGTTGATGACTGCACAGTCGCTCGGCGGGATTGTATCCTCGAAGCATCCGGATTGGATTGAGAAGATGAATGCAGGTGAAGCTTCCTATAAGGATGTAGAAGCCATCTTTGATATTATTGATTTGATTAACGCGAACGGTACAAAAAAGCCTTTTGAAGTTGGAAATGAAGCCGGTGCAGCTGATTTTGCAAATGGAAAATCTGCGATGTGGGTGCAGGGACCTTGGAATGCAGATGCGATTCTAAAGGTAAATGCAGATTTTGAAATAGGAGTGGCAGCTCTTCCTGTAAGCAATGATGCGAAAGATACGATGATTAACCTTTCTACCTCTACCTCGTTAGCGCTATCCTCAGCAAGCAAGAACAAAGAAGTGGCGCTTGATTTGCTAAATTATATTCTCGATGAGAAGGATTCTTCCGCATTATTCGAGCAGCTGAAATTTAATCCGATCGCAACCGTTCATCAATTCAAAGTAAATCCGTGGGTAGAGGAATCCTCCGCTTATGTAGCCAACGGGCAAGCGTACCAGGATCTAACACTTCCAAATGGTGTCACTGATGAGCAAGCAAAATTGCTGCAAAGCTATTATGCCAAATCCGTTACGAAAGAAGACTTTATTGCAACAATGGACAAAACGTGGGCAGCGGCAGTGAAAGCAGCAGCGAAATAACGTCAGGATGATTGCAACGGACAGGAGTGTTAGGATATGGGATTAAAAACAAAATGGAAACCAACTCTCATCCTACTAGCCTTCGTTTTTCCTGCCTTGCTATTCTACACCGTATTTGTACTCGCCCCCTCTCTCGGGGGGGTGTGGTACAGCTTAACGGATTGGAACGGTTTAAATCCTGCCTATGAAATGGTAGGCCTAGGTAACTATATCGAAGCGCTTACGGAAGATCGTTTTTTTCTTGATTCCATTTGGTTTACGCTTAAATACGTCGTTTGTATGGTCGTTTTATCCAATTCTCTCGCGATTCTTTTAGCGGTATTCATAGAATCACAAAAACGAAGCAAGGTCTGGTTTCGAACGATTTTCTTTATGCCCAATATGATTAGTTTAATTATCGGCGGCTTTATGTGGATGTTCATATTTACGAAAGTATTGCCGTTCATTGCTGAGCGTACGATTTTTAAATTTTTGGACCAATCGTGGATTGGAGATCCTAAGCTTTCCTTCTATGCTTTGCTGATTCTTTCACTTTGGAGTGGTGTGGGTTACTTAATGGTCATCTACATTGCAGCACTTCAAGGTGTACCCCAGCAATTGAAGGAAGCCGCAGCGATAGATGGAGCGAACACCATTCAGACGTTCCGGAATATTACGATGCCAATGATATATCCTGCATTAACGATTGGATTATTTGTAACATTAAACAGCTCTTTCAAAGTATTTGAAGCCGTGTTTGCTCTTACGGGCGGCGGTCCCGGTAGAGCCACGCAGGTCATTGCACTTAATATTTATGAAGAAGCGTTTAGTCAGAGCAATCGTTACGGCTATGCGAGCGCCAAAGCAATGATCTTATTTCTGATTGTATTTATTATCACCATTAT